>JBIKWW010000127.1:0-8710 GCA_044356125.1 Acidimicrobiia bacterium | reverse complement strand
AGAGCGGCCACGGATCGGCCAGGACCTCCTCGTTCCAGGGGTCGGCGTTGGTCGAGGGACAGCCCGGAGTCACGTCATCAGGGTCGCACAGGTGACCGGCTGCTCAGATGGCGCCGGACTCTCGCAGGGCGCCGATCTCCTCCCAGCCGTAGCCCATCTCGAGGAGGACCAGTTCGGTGTCCTGGCCCAGCTCGGGGGCGACGACACCGGGCTGGGCCGGAGTGTCGGAGAGCCGGATCGGGTTACCGACCATGGTCACCGGGCCGTAGGTGGGGTGTTCGGTCCGGAACAGGTAGCCGTTCAGGTGGTTGTGCTCGTCGGCGGCCACGCGGGCGTAGTCGTTGACCGGGGCCACGCGCTGGCCGAGCGCGCGCAGCTTGGCCACCCAGTTGTCGGTGGTGTCGGTGATGAACGCCTTCGAGAGGATCTCGAACACGGCCGGCTTCTCCCGGGGATCCAGGAACAGCGCCTGGATGCGCGGGTCGTCGGCCAGCTCGGGCATCCCGATGGCCTGGCAGAAGGCGGGCTTGAGCGCCGGAGGCACGCCGACCATGGCGATCCAGCCGTCGGAGGTCTGGAAGATGCCGTAGATGGCGTGCAGCAGCGGATGGCCGTAGTTGGCCGGGCGGGCCTGCTGGCCGGTGAGGAAGAACGCCGTGAGCTCCGAGGCCTGGGCGTAGATCTGACCGCCGACCAGGGAGACGTCCACCCGCTGGCCGCGTCCGGTGCCGTGGCGGGCGAGGAGGGCGGCCAGGATCCCGACCGTCATGTTCGTGCTGGCGATGTGATCGGCGATGGTGACCCCGTTGGGGGTGGGATGACCGTCCACCGTGCCGGTGGTGGAGATGAGCCCACCGGCCGCCTGGCCGGCCAGGTCGGCCCCCTCGGCCGAGGCCAGCGGCCCCTCCGGGCCGTACACCGAGCCGGTGGCGTACACGAGGCGGGGGTTGGTGGCCGACAGGACGTCGTAGCCGAGACCCCACTCGTCCATGGTGCCGCCCTTGAAGTTGCTGATCACCACGTCGGCGGTGTCGGCCAAGCGGCGGAACACCGCCTTGCCCTCGGGCTTGCGCAGATCGATGGTGACGCTGCGCTTGCCCCGGTTGACGCCGATGAAGTACGGCGGGCGGGGATCGGTGAGGCTCGACCCGATCCAGCGCGCCTGGTCGCCGAAGCCGGGAAGCTCGACCTTGATGACGTCGGCGCCGAGGTCGGCGAGCATGGCGGCGGCCTGCGGGCCCTGCACGAGCAGGCCCAGGTCGAGGACCCGGATGCCCTCGAGCGCGCCCGTCACGCAATCACCCCGGCGGTGCGGAGGGCTTCGATGCCGTCGGCATCCCAGCCGTTGGCCGACAGGACGTCGACGGTGGACTGGCCCAGCTCGTCGAGGGACCAGACCGGTTCATGGGCGGTGTCGCTCCATCGCACCGGCGGCCGGGCCTGACGGATCGTCCCGACCGTCTCGTGCTCCCAGGTGTGCACGACGCCGTTGTGGACCACCTGCGGATCGCTGAACACCGACGTGAGGTCGTTCACGCTGGCCGCCGGAACCTCGTGCTCGTGCAGCTTCTTGAGGATCTCGTCGGTGCGCTGCTCGAGGAAGGCGTTGTTGAGGATCTCACCCAGGGCCTCGAAGTTCCCGCCGGTCTGGCGGGCCTGGGGCGTGGCGAACCGGGGATCGTCCATGAGGTGGCCGATGCCCAGGGCGTTGCACAGGCCCCGCGTCTCGGCGTCGGAGGCGGCGAAGTACACCAGGTGTCCGTCGGCCGTGGGCTGCACCCGGTAGACCTGCGACAGCGTGACCCCGGGGGTGACGTGGTCGCTCATGAAGGACGCTCCCATGAAGGTGTCCGGCCACAGCCAGTACATCGACGAGTCCAGCATCGGCACCACCAGGTGCTGGCCCCGGGCCTTGCCCGTGGCCCGGGCGAACAGCGCCGCGGTGATGGCCTGGGCGGCGGTCTGGGCCGTCGCCTTGTCGCAGATGAGGGTTCGCACCAGATCGGGGATCGGGATGTCCTGGCTCTGCTGGGTGGAGACGACGCCGGTCACGCACTGGATGATCGGGTCGTACACACGCCAGGCGGAGTACGGGCCGGTCGGCCCGAACCCGCTGATCGACACGTAGATCAGGTCGGGGTTGACGGCCCGGAGATCGGCCGGGCCGATGCCCATCCGCTCGACGGCGCCGGGGCGGAAGTTCTGGACCACGACGTCGACGGTGGCGGCCAGTCGCTTGACGACCTCGACGCCCTCGGGCTTGGCGAGATCGATCGACACCGATCGCTTGCCCCGGTTGACCGACCCGAACAGCGAGGAGATGGATCCCACCCGGAAGCCGGCGACGC
Source organism: Acidimicrobiia bacterium (assembly GCA_044356125.1). Classification (GTDB taxonomy): domain Bacteria; phylum Actinomycetota; class Acidimicrobiia; order Acidimicrobiales; family JANYDT01; genus JBIKWW01. The sequence continues at coordinate 6,362 of JBIKWW010000127.1, read as the reverse complement.
GGGTGAGGTCGCCGATGACCCGGGGTTCGATCTTGATGACCTCGGCGCCCTGGTCGGCCAGCATCTGGCAGCAGAAGGGGCCGGAGATGATGGCCGAGAGGTCGAGCACGCGGACGCCGTCCAGCGGACCGGTCATGGGGTTCCTCCGTGGGTGTGGGGGGTTTCGGGAAGCGTACTTCCGTGGTGGAGCTTCCGGTGACGTCCGTCACCGGAAGCTCGAGGCCCCTTCCGGCCCCGTGCGGTGCTGCGCCGGCCGGCCGACGGGCCGGTCAGAAGATCTCGATGAGGCCGGCCGCGCCCTGGCCGCCGCCGATGCACATGGTGACGACGCCCCAGCGGGCACCCCGGCGCTTGCCCTCCTGCAGGATGTGGCCGGTGCAGCGGGTGCCGGTCATGCCGAAGGGGTGGCCGACGGCGATGGAGCCGCCGTTGACGTTGTACTTGGCCGGGTCGATGCCGAGGCGGTCGCGCGAGTAGAGGCACTGGCTGGCGAAGGCCTCGTTCAGCTCCCAGATGTCGATGTCGTCGACGGTGAGGCCGTGGCGGGCGAGCAGCTTGGGCACGGCGAAGACCGGCCCGATGCCCATCTCGTCGGGCTCGCAGCCGGCCACGGCCCAGCCCCGGAACGCGCCCATGGGGGCGATGCCGCGGCGCTCGGCCTCCTGGGCCTCCATCAGCACGACCGCCGCCGCCCCGTCGGAGAGCTGGCTGGCGTTGCCGGCGGTGATGAAGTTGCCCGGTCCGCGGACCGGCTGGAGCTTGGCCAGACCCTCCAGGGTGGTGTCGGGGCGGTTGCAGTCGTCGCGGTCGACCGTCACCGGGACGAAGCTCTCCTCCTTCGTCTCCTTGTTCACGAGCTTCATCGTGGTCTGCATGGGGACGATCTCGTCGTCGAAGAGGTGGTTGGCCTGGGCCGCCGCCATGCGCTGCTGGGACTGCAGGGAGTACTCGTCCTGGTACTCGCGGCTCACGCCGTAGCGCTGGGCCACGATGTCGGCGGTCTCGATCATGGCCATGTAGATCGCCGGGTACATGTCGGTGAGCTTGGCGTCCATGTTGGCGCTGCCGCCGAAGCCCGGGTTGGGCATGGAGATGGACTCGACACCGCCGGCGACGACCACGTCAGCGCCGTCGTTGCGGATGTAGTTGGCGGCCAGCGCGATCGAGTTGAGGCCGCTCGAGCAGTGGCGCTGGATGGTGGCGCCGGCGGTGGTCACGGGCAGCCCGGCGAGCAGGCCCGACAGACGGGCCAGGTTGCCCGCACCATGGGCACCGTTGCCGAGGTAGACGTCCTCCACGGCCTCGGGCTCGACGCCGGCCTTGGCCACGGCGTGGGAGATGGCGTGGGCGGCCATGGTCATCGCCGGGGTGTGGTTGAAGCCGCCCCGGTGGGACTTGGCCAGCCCGGTGCGGGCGTAGGAGACGATGACGGCTTCGCGCATGTGGGGACTCCCTGGTACGGCGCGCGTCGACGGCCGACGCGGCCCGATGAGCCTCGCGCGCGCCGGATGGCCGGAGGAAACCGGGCGTGGAGGTGTCCCGGTCGGGTCTTCCGGTCAGGGCTTCTTGGCGAACGTCTCCAGGCGGCCGCCAGCCGACCCCAGCGGATAGCGGGCGTCGTACTCGAACTGCAGCCCGTCGCTGAGCCCGCGGTCCTGGGCGTTGCGGTAGAGGTCCTTGTACGCCGCCGTCGCCTCGGCGCTGTTGGCCACGATGGCGGCGGCCACCTCCGCCACGGTGGCGTCGAGCTGCGCAGCCGCAACGGCGTGGGTGGCGAGCCCGTAGGCGAGGGCGTCGGCACCGGTGAAGGTCCGGGCCGTGTAGGAGAGCTCACGGGCCCGGACGATGCCGACGGCCTGCACGAGGCGGGCGCTCATCCCCCATGTCGGGCGCAGGCCCCACTTGGTATGGGTGTCACCGATCTTGGCGTCCTCGGCGGCGATGAAGAGATCGCAGGCGAGCGCGAGCTCGAGCGCGCCGGTGAAGCAGAAGCCGTTGACCTTGGCGATCGTGACCTTCGGCATGGTCGCCAGCAGCGTCGTGCAGCGCCGGGCGGGGCCGTTCAGGCCACCCGAGACGTCGCCACTGCTCGGCGGGGCGGCCGCCAGCGCCTTGAGGTCGACCCCGGCGCTGAACGCCCGGCCCGATCCGGTGAGGACGACGACCCTGACCCCGGGATCGTCGGCGGCGGCCTGCAGGGCCTCGGCGAGCTCGGTGAGCAGCGCCGGCGTCAGCGCATTGAGGGCCTCGGGGCGGTCGAGGGTGAGGGTTCGGACGGGACCTTCGTCGGCGATCAGCACGGGCATGGCCCCCACGCTGCCAGATGGCAGCATTCCTGTCAGATGGACGCGTCGACGCCACCCGGGGACCATCGCGCCCGGCGGACCGTCTCGGCGGTGTTCCGGGCCCTCCAGGTGCGCAACTTCCGCCTGTTCGTGGCCGGGAACATGGTCTCCATCATCGGCACGGGTGCGCAGACGGTGGGCCAGGGCTGGCTCGTGGTCCACGAGCTGCGGCGCAGCGGCGCGGCGCTGGGTGTGGTCCTGGCGTTGAGCTACCTGCCCCTGCTGGTCGCCGCTCCCCTCGGGGGCCTGTTCGCGGACCGCCACGACCGGCGGACGATCCTGGTGGTCACCCAGGCCCTGTTGGGAGCGTGCGCGGCGGTCCTGGCGGTCGTCACCATCAGCGGGGTCGTCTCGTACTGGATGGTCTGTGCGGTCTCGGCGGCGGTCGGATTGGTCACGGTGTTCGACACCCCGGCCCGGCACTCCTTCGCCGCCGAGCTGGTCGGCCCGGCGGAGGTGGCCAACGCCATCAGCGTCAACTCGACGATCATGCACCTCGCCCGGGCACTCGGGCCGCTCGTGGCCACCGGCCTCATCGCGTCGGTGGGTGTGGGTGCCTGCTTCGCCCTCAACGCCGCCTCGTTCGTGGCCATCGTGGTGGCCCTGCTCCTGCTGAGGACGGCGGAGATGCACCGTGTGCCTCGCCCGACGCGGGCCTCCGGGCAGGTCGTCGCCGCCTTCCGCTATGTCGCCGCCACGCCGTCGCTGCGGACGCCGCTGCTGCTGCTCGCCGCCATCGGCACCCTCACCATGAACTACACGGTGCTGCTCCCGGTCTTCGCCCGTGACGAGATGGGCGGCTCGAGCGCCCTGGGGTTCATGACCGCAGCGATGAGCGTCGGTTCGATGGCGGGTGCGCTCTACGGGGCGTGGCGGTCACGGCCCACCCAGCGGCTGCTCGTCGCCGCCGCCGGGCTGCTCGGCCTGGCCTTCTGTGCCGTCGCCCTGGCTCCCGTGGTGGCCGTCGCCGTGCCCCTGCTGGTGGTCACCGGTGCCGGGCACATCGTGTACCTGAACTGCACCAACTCTCTCCTGCAGTCCCAGGCCGATCCCGCCATGCGGGGCCGGGTGATGTCCTTCTACTCGCAGCTGTTCCTCGGGAGCACCCCGATCGGCGCGCCCATCGTGGGGTACCTGGCCGACCACTTCGGCGTCCGATCCGCCATCGTCGCCGCCGGTGGGGTGGCGGTGACGGCTTCGCTCGTCGCCCTGCGTTCGGCGAGCCCCACGCCCTGAGGGGTCGGGCCCCCGAGGGGCCGGGCACCCGGCGGGGGGGTCGGTCACCCGGGGGGGTCGGTCACCGGGGGGTCGGTCACCCGGGCCGCGGGTTTCGGGCCTCGCGCCGTTCCGTGAAGTTCCCGTTGCGGCGCCCCGGGGTACTTGCGCAACTCGCCGCCGACTCGTTATGGTCCGTTCATCTGACGGTCTGCTGGTCTGACAAGCAGGCAACCAGGCCGTCGTAGTGCCGTCCCATCCGGACGGCCCGGAGAGGATGACGGCGTGGACGCACCCATCACGAGCACCGAGAAGCTGACCCGGGAGACGCTGGTCGACCGTCTGGCCGGTCAGCTGCGCCAGCAGATCCTCTCGGGCCGGATCGACATCGGACAGGCCCTGCCCTCCGAGCGGGAGCTGTGCGATGCCTTCGGCGTCGGCCGGACCACCGTCCGCGAATCCCTCCACCGTCTGCACGCCGCCGGGTTCGTCGAGCGGCGCGGCAACCAGCTGGTCGTCGTGGATCTCATGCGCCTCCCCGCCGAGGAGGTCGACTGCGCCGCCCTGGCGGCCCGGCTGTCGGTCAAGGACGTCTTCGAGGTTCGCGAACTGCTCGAGGCCAAGGCGGTCGAGCTCGCCGCCAAGAACTGGGTCGACGAGGATCTGGAACCGGTGCGGGCCACCCTCGAGCGCATGCGCACCGACGACGCCGAGCTGTACCACGCCGCCCACATGGAGTTCCATCTCGGCATCCTCCGGCTGGCCAAGAACCCGGTGCTGCTCTCGGTGTACGAGGCGAGCTCGCACCTGTTCTTCAAGCTTCCCGGCTTCTGGCGCGTGTTCGGTCAGCGAGACGCCCAGCCGGCCCTGGTCAAGGGTCAGATCAACGGGTGGAAGGGGCATGCCGAGCTGCTCGCCGCCATCGAGGCCCGAGACGTCGACGAGTCGGTCCGTCTCAGCGACCACATGCTCCAGCAGGTGGAGCGGGCCATCCTCCGACGCATGGGGGCCGGCTCCTGAGGTCCGACCGGGCCTGAACGCTCCGGTCCCTGCATTCCCGGTTCTCCGGCGGTTCGGGCCAGCATCCGCCGGGCACCATGGCCGGCCCACCATCGGCAGTGCCGGTCACGGTTCGCCCGCAGCGGCGGCCGCCCTCCCAGTGACACCTCCGCTCCAACCGAATCACTCCAACCGAATCACTCCATCCGAATCACTCCCCTCAAGGACATCCTCATGCGACAGGGCTACAAGGTCATCGACGTCGACACCCACGTGACACCCAGCTACGAGGTGCTCATGCGATACGCCGACCACGAACTGGCCAGTAGGGCCGGCGAGCTCACGCCCTACATCAGGCCCACCCAGCCCGTCGCCGGACGGGGCCACCCCGCCGAGGAGTACGGCGTGATCCGCGTCAACCCCTACCCCTACGAGCGCATGGCCGGGCGCAAGGTCGGTGTCACGGAGTCCGGTGCCGGGGCCAAGGGCGCTCTCGAGGGCCGCGTCAAGAACGAGGCCAAGGGCATGGTGCGGGAGCGCATCCAGCACGACAACTCCGAGGGCCGTCTGCTCGACATGGACGAGGAGGGTGTCGACATCAACCTGATCATCCCGGGGACCTGGGCGCCCGGGTCCTCGGCGCTGGAGCTCGGCCTGGCCAAGTCCATGCACCGGGCCTACCACCGGTACCTGGAGGACTACACGAGCGCCGACACCCGGCGGCTGAAGGCCGTCATCCTCGCCCACTGCGGCGATCCCGTCGGATCGGCCCGGATGATCGAGGAGCTGGCCCAGCAGGACTGGGTCGCCGGCGTGTGGCCGGTGCTGCCCGAGGGGCTGCCGGTCGACGACCCCGACCTCGATCCGATCTTCGCGGCCATGAACGAGGCCAACCTCCCGATCGTGCACCACAGCTTCTTCTACGAGGCTCCGTACTTCCCCGGCTACCGCGACGTGTGGGGCAACGCCGCCTTCGCCCGTACCGCCGCCCACGTCTGGGGAGCCCAGCGGCTCATGGCCTACGTGCTGATCAGTGGGATGCTCGACCGGTACCCGAACCTTCGGGTCGGCAGCATCGAGACCGGCCACGGCTGGCTTCCGAACTTCATCCTGCGCCTCGACAGCCAGATCAAGTTCGTCAAGGGAGGCACCGTGCCGCCGGAGCTGCAGCACACGCCGATGGAGTTCGTCCAGCAGGGCCGGGTGTTCTGCGGCATCGAGACCTTCGAGGGTCCACAGATGACCAAGGCCGTCATCGACATCCTCGGCGACCACGTGCTCATGTACGAGTCGGACTTCCCCCACCCGGAGTGCCGCTTCCCCCACAGCACCGACACCGTCATCGCCTGGCGTGACGTGATCGGAGAGGTGGCGACGCGGAAGCTGATGGGGGAGAACGCCGAGCGCTTCCTCCGCCTCACGACAACCCCCTGGGACCGCGAGCCCGCTGCGGCCGCCGCCCGCTGAGGCGGCCCGCCCCACGTCCTGATCCGGCCAAGTGGACACCGACCTCGCCCTCGACATCGTCGCCACGGCCCGGCGCATCGCCGCCGAGCACGGGCTGACGATGACGGTCGCGGTTGTCGATGCCGCCGGGCACCCGGTCGCCTTGGCCCGTGGCAAGAACTGGCACGGGCCGTACATGGCCTTCGGAAAGGCCCGCCTGTCCGCGGCCTTCCGGAAGCCGACCCGCCAACTGCTCGAGGACTGGGCCGACCGCCCGCTGTTCGCGCAGAGCCTCACGGAGGTCATCCCCCAAGGGGTGACGCTCAACCCGGGTGGCTACCCCGTCACGGTCGACGG
>JBIKWW010000126.1:0-8714 GCA_044356125.1 Acidimicrobiia bacterium | reverse complement strand
GACGGGCGGGGGAGGCCAGCCGACGGTGGAGGGGGCGGCGGACCGGGCCTGCCGGGCGAGGGCGCAGGCGGTGCGCAGCTGGGCGACGGTCCCTCCGCCGCCGAGGTCGGTGCGGGCGATGCGGTGGACGCGCAGCACGCCGCCGCGGACGGCGCCGTGGTGGGCGATCTGGCGGAGCTCACCGAGGTCTTCGCTCTCCTCGTGCACCAGCAGGACGGCGGCCCCGTCGGGAACGTCGTCGGTCATCGCCAGGGTGCGGTCGTCGTCGGTCGGCGCCGGGACGGGCTGCGGGATGAGGTGGAGGCGACCGGTCGCGTCGATCACCGCGACCGACGCACGATCGGGGCCGGGGCGGTCGATGAGCCGTTCGGCTTCGAGGGCGATGACGGCACGTCCGACGTACCACGGGAACAGGCGTCGGTGACCAGGGACCGAGAGGACCGATGCGGCGGGCGGGTACTTGCGGAGCTCCTCGCTGCGCAGGTTCCGGTCGAACCAGGCCGACGTCGGGTCGATCCCGACCCTGCCGTGACCCTCGATCGCCGTGCCTCCTGCCAGCAGGGCCACGCGCCCATCGGCTCGGACGGCCCGGGCCTTGCCGGGGTAGGCGAGCGTCGAGGTCACCACGGCTCGGCCCTGGACGACGTAGGGGGTGACCGCACAGGCGGCCGGCCGACCCCGTGCATCCACGAAGGCGAACACGCCGACGGCCGCGTTCCTGATCGATTCGAGCTCCATGTCACAAAACATATATTACGCAATACGTGATTTGCAAACGGATACCATGGGCGCCATGCCCAAGGTGGTCGACCACGATGAACGACGGGCCCAGATCGTCTCGGCGACGTGGGATGCACTGGCCTCGGTCGGCCTCGAAGGGGCCACGATGCGGGTCATCGCCGAGCGAGCCGGCTGCACCACGGGGAGGCTCACCCACTACTTCGCCAGTCGCGAGGAGATCCTCACCGCTGCGCTCCGCGCGGTCCACGAGCGTGCCGGTGTCCGCATGATCCGGGCCGCCGAGGGCGCATCGGGTGCATCGGCGCTGCGCGCCGTGCTGCTCGAGGCCCTCCCGCTCGACGACGACCGCCGACGGGAGTGGCAGGTGTGGCTGGCCTTCTGGGCTCAGGCCGCGGTCGACGCGAACCTGCGGGTCGAGAACGATCGGCGTTACCGGGAGTGGCGGGAGGTCCTCGATCGGCTGCTGCGCGAAGCGGTGCCCGATCTCCGGGCGGGCGAGCGGGGGACCCGGGTGGACGATCTCGTCGCCCTCGTCGACGGCCTCGGCGTGCAGGCGGCCCTCGACGCCGGTGCAGCGACCCGGATGCGGTCATCGGGGCTCCGGAGAGCCGTCGATCGCGCCGTGGTGCGGGCCACCGCTCCGCCCGACTCCGGCGCCCGGTAGGCGACCGCCGGGGGTCTCAGGCGTCGAGCAACGAGGCCCTCAACTCGTCGATGCGGGGCCGCAGCCCGGGCAGGCCGATGCGCCCGACCCAGTCGTCGGCCTCCTCCAGGCGTCGCAGCCCGTTCGCCCGGTCGCCGTCGCCGCCCAGGCGCACCTCCATGAGGGCCTCGTCGCAGGCGACGTAGGGCAGCAGCACGATCGCTCCCCGCTCGGTGAGGCGCTCGGTAGCGCGCCGGAACCACTCCCGGGCCTCCTCGGGCCGACCGGTCACGGCGCACAGCTGGGCCGCCGCCCAGCGGCCGTCGTGCTCGAGGTAGGAGAAATCGGGGCCCAGCACCCGGCCCTGGTGGGCGGACACGGCGTCGGTGAGCAGCCGGTCGTGCTCCCGGCGCAGGGCGTCGGCGGCCTGCTCCCCCAGGGTCGATCGGAGCGCGGTGGAGTTGGCCAGGTCCGTCATCAGGAGCGTCGCCGTCCCCGTCCTCACCGCCATGGCGGGATGCTACGGGGTCGGCCCGATCCCGCGCCGGGCGCGCCCGCCGACGGGACGGGCCGGCGGCCCGGACCCCCGGGGGTCGGGGCCTCAGGGCCGCAGCTCGCCGATCCAGCTCGTCGGGCGGTCCACGAAGCCGCTGGTGCGGAAACCCGGCTGGGTGCCGTCGGGGGGCGTGCCCGTCCCGTAGGGGCCCTGCACCCCGCCGAGGGTTCGCCACACCCGGAAGCCCAGCAGGGCCCGCTGCTCGTCGTCGAGGCCGCCGATGACGTCGGGATGGGTGGAGAGCGTGTAGTTCTCCTGGGGCCGGATCCAGGGGCGGCAGAAGTAGGTGAGCACGCCGTGGCGCAGCTCGGCCGCCGTGGTGTTGGCCCCGGTGCCGTGCCAGACGCGCCCGTCGAAGACCAGCGCCGTGCCCGCCCGCCCGGTGGCGGCGACGGTGTCGACCGGGCGGTCGTGGGGCGGCTCGGCGGCGATCCGGTGCGAGCCGGGAACCACGCGGGTGGCACCGTTCTCCTCGGTGAAGTCGACCAGCATCCACATCACGTTGACGGTGAGGGCGAGCTCGATCGAGCGGGGGCTGTAGCCCTGGTCGGAGTGCAGCACCATGGCCGATCCGCCCGGCCCGGCGATGTTGGCGGTGTGGCTCGACAGGCAGTAGTCGCCCTGCAGCACGTGGCGGGCGAGGCGCCGCACGAGCCGGTGGCCGAGCAGGTCGAGGAACACCTGGCCCTTGCTGGGCAGGTTCCACACTCGCTGGTTGGCCCCGCCGTGCTCGAGGAAGGCCAGCCCGGCGGCCCGCTCGGCGGCGGCCTGGTCGACCAGTCGGGCGCGCAGGGCGGCCACCTCCCCGGGCGTGAGGGCGTCGGCGATGCGGGCCACCCCGACGGCGTCGAGATCGGCGGCCGCCTGGTCGAGATCGGTGGTGGCCGGGGGGAGCTCGGTGGTGGCCGGGGGGAGCTCGGTGACGACGGTGCCCATGGGTCGACGCTACCGGGCCCGGTCCCCGGGATCCCGGGCCGCGTCAGGGGCCCCGGGATCTCGGGCCGCGGGCGGGCGGCCGAGGGTGCGAGGATCGGGCCGTGCCGGGATCCGACCCAGCGTCCACCCGGTCGAGCTGGTTCTCGCGCAACCTCCTCGTCCTCACGCTGATCTCGTTCACCCAGGACGCCGCCAGCGAGCTGCTGTTCCCGCTCCTGCCGCTGCTGCTGACCGGTGCGCTGGCCGCTCCGCCGGTCGTCGTCGGGGTGATCGAGGGCCTGGCGGATGCGACGGCCGGGCTGAGCCGCTACGTGGCCGGGCGCTGGTCGGACCGCCGTGGCCGCCGCCCGTTCATCGGCGCCGGCTACGGCCTGGCCGCCGTCGGCAAGGTCCTCGTCGCCGCCGCCGGGGCCTGGCCCCTCGTGCTCGCGGGGCGCGTCGTCGACCGCTTCGGCAAGGGCGTCCGCTCGGCCCCTCGTGACGCGCTCATCGCCTCGAGCGTCCCGCCGGAGCTGCGCGCCCGGGCCTTCGGGTTCCATCGGGCGGGGGACACCGCCGGTGCCGTCATCGGGCCCCTGCTCGGCCTCGCCGCGCTCGCGGCCATGGACGGCGACCTGCGTGCCGCCATGTGGTGGGCCGTGATCCCCGCCACCCTCTCGGCGCTGCTCGTGCTCGCCGTGCGCGAGCCCGCGCCCACCCTGCCGCCGGTCCCCCGGCCCGCCCGCCGGGGGCGGCGTCAGCCGACGCCGTCGACCGGCGACGTGGCGCAGGAACCGCTCCCCCGGTCCTTCCGGGTGGTGACGGCCGTGCTCGTGGTCGCCGCGCTGTGCAACTTCTCCGACGCCTTGATCCTGCTGCGGCTCCACGATCTGGGCTTCTCCACGACCGGGGTCGTGCTCACCTACGTCGCGTTCAACCTGGTGTACACGGTGGGCGCGTTCCCGGCCGGCGTGGTGGCCGACCGCCTGGCCAAGGCCGACGTGTACGCCGTCGGGCTGCTCGCCTTCGCCGTCGGCTACGTGGGCCTGGGGTTGGTCGACACCAAACCGGCGGCGGTGGCGCTGGTCGGCGTCTACGGCCTCTTCCCGGCGCTCACCGATGGTGTCGGCAAGGCCTGGATCGCCTCCCTCGTCCCGGTCGGGGAGCTGGGGCGCGCCCAGGGCGCGTTCCAGGCCGCCACGAGCGTCACCGTGGCGTTCGCCGGCCTCTGGGCGGGGCTGCTGTGGGACCGCGGACCGGGCGACGGCGTGCTGCCCCTGGTCGTCGCCGGGTCGGGGGCGGCTGCGATCGCGACGGGCCTGCTGGTGGCCCGTCGTGCGGCGTGGCGTCGCTAGGACCCACTACCCGAGCACGCGGCCGCCGTCGACGACGAGGGTGGTGCCCGTGACGTACGAGGCCGCCTCCGAGGCGAGGAACAGCACGACCCGGGCGTGCTCGTCGGGATCGCCGAAGCGGCCCAGCGGGGTGCGGGTGCGGAACTCCTGGAAGTGCGGCCCCGAGCGTGGATCGGCCAGCGCCCGCTGGAGCTGCTCGGCGTCGACGGCGCCGGGCGCGACGCCGACGACCCGGATGCCGCGGGGCCCGAACTCCTTGGCCAGCGTGGCGGTCATCGTGATGACGGCGGCCTTCGACGAGTCGTAGGCGACCATGCCCGGATGGCTCGGGTGGTACGGGTTGATCGACGCGATGTTGACGATCACGCCGGGGACCGATGCCGCCGTCCAGCGGGCGATCGCCCAGTGGCAGCAGCCGAAGAGGCCCTCGACGTTCGTGGCGAACATGTCGTGGAAGGCCTCGGGCGTCATCGACAGCGTGGGGCGCCGGTAGAAGATCCCGGCGTTGCCCACGAGCACGTCGCAGCCGCCGATGCGCTCCGCCGCGTCGTCGAGCACGCTGGCGACCTGCCCCGGGTCGCGCACGTCGAGCGGTCCGCCGACGACGGTGGCACCGGACTCCGCCGCCAGCTCGGCTGCGGTCGCCACGCTCAGGGCGCCGTCGAGGTCGGGGATGGCGACGGCGGCTCCGGCGGCGGCGAAGCGCCGGGCGATGGCCCGGCCCAGGCCCTGCGCCCCGCCCGTCACGATCACCGACCTGCCGCGCAGGTCGAACAGGTCGGCCATCGGGACCAGGGGATGCATCACGACCTCCTCGCGGCGGCGCGGGCTGCGCCGCCGAGCCATGTGGTGGACGCCGTCGCGAACCCGCCGTCGACGTCGACGACCGTCCCGCTCACGTAGCGGGCGGCCGGCGACATGAGGAACGAGACCACGTCGGCGACGTCGGTGGGATCACCGAAGCGTCCGGCGGGGACGAGCGGCGCCATGGCCAGGCGGGAACCCCGCGGGCCGTACTGGGCGTCGGTGCCCTCGGTGTGGATCAGCCCGGGAGCGACCGCGTTGACCCGGACGCCCTCGGGTCCCAGCTCTGCTGCGAGCTGCCGGGTCAGCGCCTCGATGGCGGCCTTGGTGGCGGGATAGACCCCGGCTCCGGGTGTCGGGGTGCGCGCCGTGACGGAGCTCACGAGCACGGCCGACGCCCCACCGGCCGAGCGGAGCGCAGGGGCGAAGGCACGCACGCAGTGCAGCGTGCCGAACAGGTTGACCTCGACGACGCGCCGCAGCTCCTCGACCGGGAGCGACAGCACCGACCCGTGGTGCCAGACCCCGGCGACGCACACCAGCCCGGCGACCGGCCCGACACGTGACGCCAGCGCGTCGAGCGCGTCGGCATCGACCACGTCGAGGATCTCGTCGGCTCCGACCCGGTCGACACCGATGACCGACCAACCATCAGCGCGCAGACGAACGGCCACGGCGTGGCCGATGCCGCGCCCGGCGCCGGTCACGACGACGGGACCCGTGCTCACCGGTGCACCCGGACCCCGAGGTGCTCGAGCCCGCGGAGGTGGAAGTGGCGCCGCCACCGGGCGCCGTCGAGGTCGACGTCGATGCGCGGGTAGCGGCGGGCCATCTCCTCGAGCGCCACGCGGCCCTCCAGCCGGGCCAGGGACGCGCCCGGGCAGAAGTGGACGCCGAAGCCGAACGCGAGGTGGCTGCGCAGCCCGGGCCGGCGGGGGTCGAAGACGTCGGGACGGTCGAACACCGACGGATCGCGGTTGGCCGAGGCCCACGACAGGTGGACACGGCCTCCGGCGGGGATCTCCACGCCGGCCACCTCGACATCGGTCGTCGTGCGGCGGTACAGCGCCTGCACGGGCGACTCGATGCGGAGGGTCTCGTCCACCACGGCCGGAGCCAGGGTCGGATCGGCGACCAGCTGCGGCCACCAACCCGACCGGGCGAGGTGGTACACGGCCGAGCCGAGCAGGTTGGTCGACGTCTCGTTGCCTGCCACCAGAACCTGGACGGCGATGCTGCACAGCTCTCCGTCGCTCAGCACCGTGTCGTCGGGGCGACGCAGGCAGGCGAGGTCGGAGAGCACGTCGTCGCGCGGGTCGGAACGCCGCTCCCGGCACGCTTCGATCACGTACCGGTAGAAGTCCATCCGGGCGTGGGCGGCGTCGAGCTGCTCGGCGGGGCCGAGATCGGCCGAGAGCCCGTTGGCGATGGCGTCGGACCACCGCTTGAAGGTGGGGTAGTCGTCCTCGGGGACGCCGAGCACCAGGCTGATCACGCGCATGGGCAGTGGGACGGCCATCGCCTCCATCAGCTCGACGGGCCCGCCGGTGTCGAGCGCATCGGCCAGCCCGGCGGCGATGCGCCGTACCATCGGTTCCATGGCGGCGACGCGTGAGGGCTTGAAGGCCTCGTTCACGATCCGCCGGCTCTCGGTGTGGTCGGGTGGGTCGAGGGTGAGCAGGGTGTCGACCGGCCGGGGCCCGGCGGCCAGCACGGCCCGCACCTCGGGGGTCAGGGTGATCTGCCCGGACGCCGACGTGCGGTTCGAGAACGTGGCGGTGTCCTTCGCGGCGGCCAGCACGTCGGCGTGACGGGAGATCACCCAGAGGTCGTGATCGGCGTCGTGGGCGACCGGGCAGCGCTCCCGGAGCCTCGCCCAGGTGTCGGACGGGTCGGCGTTGTGGCGGTCCGACAGGGGGGCGTAGCGGCAGGGGTCCCGGTCGTCGTCGGCCAACACGTCCCAACTCTCGCAGGTCGGTCCCCCGTCGGCCATCCCGACCCGGGTCCCGGTTGCCGGGTCAGGGCGTGAAGCAGACGAACGCCGATGCGCCGGGGGCCGAGCGGGGCCGGTTCGAGCGCAGGAACTGGCCGGCGCGGCGCACCGCCTCCGACGGCGACGCGCCATCGGCGAGGGCTCCATGGAACGCCCCGGCGAACTCGGCCGCCGCCTCGTGCCCCACCGCCGCGACGGGGGCCACGACGGCACCGGCACCGCCCCGCAGGAGGATGTCGGCGAGCCCGGTGGCGTCGGTCCCGAGGCGCTGGGCGGCGCCCGCTGCGCAGACGGTCATCACCACCACGTCGGCCCGCACCGTCACCTGGGCCAGCTCCCGGGCCGAGAGGGACGCGCCGGCCAACCGCATGGCCACGCCGTCGGGGTGGGCCGGGTCGTGCTCACCGTGGGCCGCGATGTGGACGATGCCCGACCGCCCGAGGGCGCGGCGCACGGCCTGGGGTGTGGCGCGTGCCCCGGTCACGGCGACGAGGCGCCCGTGGGCGGCGGCGACGCTGCGCCGTTCGAGGGCGACGGAGCGCAGATCCGGGCCGGCCACGAACGTGACGCGTGGCGCGCTCCCCCCGGGGGGAGCGGCAGCGCCGGCCCATGGCGTCGACGCGACGGTCACGTTGCGTCCGGCCAGTGCCGGCAGGGCCATCCACGGGATGCCGTGCAGCTCGGGGCAGGCCACGACGACGACCGGGCCCCGGCCGGGCAGCGGGGGGCACAACAGGGCGGCGACATCATCGGCGGCTGCGGCTGCGGCTGCGGCTGCGGCGGCGGCTGCGGCTGCGGCTGCGGCCAGCGGCCCCGACTCCCTCGCCGACCCCGGCTCCGACCCCTGGCCCGCCGCGATCGCGGTCTGCTCGAGGGCGGCGACGAGTCTGCGGACGGCGGTGAGGACCTCGCGCTGGGGCCCGAGCCTGATGACGTGCTGGACCCTGGCCCGGACCACGACCGCCCAGACCGAACCCCGGTCGACGAGGTAGCGCACGAGCACCCCGGAGGTCGCTCGCACCGGTCCTCCAGGGGGGACCGCGCCGCGTCGAACCTCGGCCCACTCCAGCGAGGCCTCGGCCCGCCCCAGGGCCAGGGCCGCGCCGATCACGACGTCCGCGGCCCCGGCCCGGGCGGCACCGGCGGTCACCGGCAGGGAACGGGCCGCTCCCGCGGCGATCTCGAGCACGGTCTGCGGGTCACCGGCGGCGACGAGGCGGCGGTGGAGCGCCCGCCACGAGCCCGTCGGCGTGGTGTCCCCCGGGTCCTCGGTGGCCGGACCGCAGCGTTCGGGGGGTCGGCCGGTCACCGTCCACGCGGCGCGCCACCGGGCGTCCTCCAGCGCGGCGGCCTCGGGACCCCACCCGAGGGCGGTCAAGCGGGCCGAGAGCCGTCTGGCCCGCTCCGACAACCGGGCGAGCGAACCGGGTGCGGCCCCGGCCAGCTCGGCTTCGAGCTGCACGGCTCGGGCGAGCATGGAGGCCGCCGCCCGTCCGGCCCGTCGGAAGGTGGTGGCCGCGTCGCGGGCCGCCCGGACGGCGGGAGCGGAACGTCCGGCGGCCAGTCGGGCGCGGGCCAGGCAGAGCTGTGCGTCGCCGAGCGCGATCGCACTGCCCGAGGCGGTGGCGTCGAGCACGGCGGCCGCCGCCGCCCGCATGGCCTCCCCGTGCAGCCCGGCCCGCTGCAGCACGGCCGCCCGGTCGATCT
>JBIKWW010000125.1:0-8721 GCA_044356125.1 Acidimicrobiia bacterium | reverse complement strand
TCGGGGCCGAGCTCTGGATAGCGACTTCCTCGGGAGCGGGTGACGGGAATCGAACCCGCATAACCTGCTTGGAAGGCAGGGACTCTGGCCATTGAGCTACACCCGCGAGAGCGATGCGACGCTAGCAACCGCGCCGCACCGCGCTGCACCGGGGCGCACCGGGTCCGCGTCGGGGTGGCGAGACTCGAACTCGCGGCCTCCTGCTCCCAAAGCAGGTGCGCTACCAACTGCGCTACACCCCGTCACCGGCCATCGTAGGGGCACCCGGCGAACCGGCGGAGGGCCCCGGGCCGAAGCCCGGGGGAGCGGGCCGGGGGAGACGGCGGGGTTGGCGGGCCCGGTCCGGTAGCGTGGCCCGGCGCTATGAAGACCACGGTGGAGCCCCAGGAGGGCAACAAGGTCCGCCTCGCGGTGGAGATCGACGAGACGGAGTTCGACAAGGCGATCGATGCGGCGTTCCGCAAGATCGCCCAGGAGGTCGCCATTCCCGGGTTCCGCCCCGGGAAGGCCCCCCGCCGCCTCCTGGAGGCCCGGATCGGCAAGGGCTACGCCCGCCAGCAGGCCCTGCAGGACAGCCTGCCGGAGTTCTACGCCCAGGCCATCACCGCCGAGCGGGTCGACGCCATCGCCCCGCCGGAGCTGAACCTCACCTCCGGCGCCGAGGAGGGTCCCGTCACCTTCGATGCCGTGATCGAGGTCCGCCCCCGGATCCGGGTCCCCGGCTACGAGGGCCTCCAGGTCACGATCCCCCGCCCGGTCCCGACCGACGACGAGGTGACCGCCCAGATCGACCGGATCCGGTCGGCCCAGGCCACCCTCAACGAGGTCGACCGCCAGGCCCAGCCCGGCGACCACGTGCGGATGAACGTCCGCGGCTCGGTCGACGGCGAAGCCGTGCCCGGCCTGACCGCCGACGACTACGTCTACGAGGTCGGGGCCGGCGCCGTCGTGCCCGAGCTCGACACCGCCCTGACCGGCGCCTCGGCCGGCGACGTGCTCGACTTCCAGGCCCCGGTGCCCGACGACGACACCACCACGATCGACTTCCACGTCGAGGTGCTGGCCGTCAACGAGAAGGTGCTGCCCGAAGCCGACGACGAGTTCGCCCGCCGCTCCTCGGAGTTCTCCACCCTCGACGAGCTGCGGGCCGACGTGGCCAAGCACATGTCGATGGTCAAGCGGGTCGAGTCCTACCTCGCCCTGCGCGACGAGACCGTGAAGGCGCTGACCGAGCTGGTCGGCGACGAGGACGTGCCCGAGGCGATGGTGGCCAGCGAGGTCGGCCGCCGGCTCGACGACCTCGCCGCCCGCCTGGGCCAGCAGGGCGCCACGCTCGACCAGTACTTCGCCGTCACCGGCCAGGACCGCGGCGCCTACGAGGCCTCGCTGCGCGACGGTGCCCTGTCCACGGCCAAGGCCGACCTCGCCCTGCGGGCCGTGGCCGAGGCGGAGGGCATCGAAGCCGAGGAGTCCGACCTCGACGCCGAGATCACCCGCCTGGCCGAGCGGTTCAAGATGAAGCCCAAGCAGGTCCGCAAGAACCTGGAGGCCAACTACCAGATCCCGGCCCTGGCCGCCGACGTCCGCAAATCGAAAGCGGTCAAATGGCTCATGGATCGGGTCCATCTGGTCGATGCTGATGGTGCGGTCATCGACCGCGCCCTCATGGAGCTCGACGTCGAGGAGGAGAAGGTGGCCCGGGCCGCCATCGACGACGTCGAGCTCGACGACCACGACCACGACCACGACCACGACCACTGATGACCACCACCACCAAGCGGGCAGCCGACATGACCGGTACGGCCGACATGGCCACCATGACCGTCGGGCGTCGTCCATGATGGAGCGCGCCCTCGGCCCCATCCCGGCCGTCGGCCCGTCCATCACCCACGGAGGGGTCCCCATGCTCCAGTCGCAGCTCCAGCCGGTGCGCAACTACCTCATCCCCAACGTCATCGAGCAGACGAACCGGGGTGAGCGCTTCAGCGACCTCTACAGCCGCCTGCTGCGCGAGCACATCATCTTCGTGGGCACGCCCATCGACGACGTGATCGCCAACCTGATCTGTGCCCAGCTGCTGTTCCTCGAGTCGGAGAACCCCGACCGCGACATCAGCATCTACATCAACAGCCCCGGCGGCGACGTCACCGGCCTGATGGCGATCTACGACACGTGCCAGTTCATCAAGAACGACATCTCGACGATCTGCTTCGGGCAGGCCGCCTCGGCCGCCGCCGTGCTGCTGGCCGCCGGCACCAAGGGCAAGCGCTTCGCCCTGCCGCACTCCAGGATCCTGATCCACCAGCCCTACTCGGGCGCCGGGGGCCAGGCCTCCGACATCGAGATCCAGGCCCGCGAACTGCTGCGCATCCAGACCGACCTCGAGGAGCTGCTGGCCCGCCACACCGGCCAGACCGTCGAGCGCATCCACAAAGACACCGACCGCGACTACATCATGACGGCCGCAGAGGCTCAGGCCTACGGCATCATCGACGAGGTCATCACCTCCCGCGACCTCGCCAATCCCGGCGCCGTCGCCCGGTGATCTGGTAGCACTGGCTATTCGGCGCCTGATCCGGTAACCGGGGGAGAGAAACAGCGTGGCCAAGTTCGGTGACTCGAGTGACCTGCTCAAGTGCTCGTTCTGCGGGAAGTCCCAGAAGCAGGTCAAGAAGCTCATCGCCGGGCCCGGCGTGTACATCTGCGACGAGTGCATCGAGCTGTGCAACGAGATCATCGAGGAGGAGCTCGCCGAACAGGGCGAGGTCCGCTTCGACGAGCTCCCCCGGCCCAAGCAGATCCACGCTTTCCTCGACGAGTACGTGATCGGCCAGGAGCAGGCCAAGAAGCAGCTCTCGGTGGCCGTCTACAACCACTACAAGCGGATCCAGACCGGATCGGACAAGCCGACCCGGGGCGACGACGTCGAGCTGGCCAAGTCCAACATCATGCTGCTCGGCCCCACCGGCTGCGGCAAGACGCTGCTGGCCCAGACGCTCGCCCGCATGCTGAACGTGCCCTTCGCCATCGCCGACGCCACGGCCCTGACCGAGGCCGGCTACGTGGGCGAGGACGTCGAGAACATCCTGCTGAAGCTCATCCAGTCGGCCGACTACGACGTCAAGAAGGCCGAGACGGGCATCATCTACATCGACGAGATCGACAAGATCGCCCGCAAGAGCGAGAACCCCTCGATCACCCGTGACGTATCGGGCGAGGGCGTGCAGCAGGCGCTGCTCAAGATCCTGGAGGGCACGGTGGCCTCGGTGCCGCCCCAGGGCGGGCGCAAGCACCCCCACCAGGAGTTCATCCAGATCGACACGTCGAACATCCTGTTCATCTGCGGCGGTGCCTTCGCCGGCCTCGAGCGGATCATCGAGTCGCGCATCGGCAAGAAGGGCATCGGCTTCGCCGCCGACATCCGCCGGGCCTCCGAGCGCGTCAACGGCAACCTGATGGGCCAGGCGCAGACCGAGGACCTCATCAAGTTCGGCCTGATCCCCGAGTTCATCGGTCGCCTCCCGGTGGTGGGTGCCGTGCAGAACCTCGAGCGGGCCGATCTCGTCCGCATCCTCACCGAGCCCAAGAACGCACTGGTCAAGCAGTACCGGAAGTTCTTCGAGTACGACGGGATCGAGCTGCAGTTCACCGACGACGCCGTTGAGGCCATCGCCGACCAGGCCATCCTGCGCGGAACGGGCGCCCGGGGGCTGCGGGCCATCCTCGAAGAGGTCCTGCTCAACGTCATGTACGACCTTCCCGGCCGCACCGACATCGGGCGCTGCACGATCACCGGTGAGGTCGTGCTCGAACGCGTCAACCCCACACTCGTGCCGCGCTCGGAGCTCGAGAAGCCCGACCGCCCCCGCCGCGCCGCCAGCTGAGCGTCCGCGCCCGCGGACCCGGCCCCACCCGACCCGACTCACCCCACCCCTCCCGACTCACCCCACCCCTCCCGACTCACCCCACCCCTCCCGACTCACCATCCCTCCCGAATCCGGACCCCCGAACGGCTGACCCGTGGACGAGTTGCTGGACCTGGCCGACGACATCGACGCCGCCATGGCGTGGCTCGACCGCCACGCCAACTTCGAGAAGGGGGCCACGGTCAACGACCCGGCAGGCGCCCGGATCCTGGCCGGGCGACGCTTCGACCCGCCGTCGCTGGAGCGCATGCGCCGCCTCGTCGCCTACCTCGGCGACCCCCAGGTCGACCTCGACCTCGTCCACATCACGGGCACCAACGGCAAGGGTTCGGTGGCCCGCATGACCACCTCGCTGCTGCTGGCCGCCGGCCACAGCGTCGGCACCTACACGAGCCCCCACCTCGAGCACGTCCGGGAGCGGATCGCCCTCGGCGGCGAGCCCATCACCGACGCCGACCTGGCCCGCTCCCTGGCCGCCACCGCCCTGGCCGAGGCGGCCGCCGGCGTGGAGGCCAGCTGGTTCGAGCTGGTGACCGCAGCGGCCTTCCACGCCTTCAACGACGCCGCCGTCGAGGCCTCCGTGATCGAGGTCGGCATGGGCGGCCGCTGGGACGCCACCAACGTCGCCGACGCCGCCGTGGCCGTCATCACCAACATCGGCCTCGACCACACCGAGTTCTTCGGGCCCACCAAGGAGCACGTCGCCCGGGAGAAGGTCGGACTGGTCAAGGAGGGGTCGACCTTCCTGCTCGGGGAAGCCGACGAACCGAGCATCGTGGCCCTGCTCGAGCAGCTCGCCACCGAGCAGGGCGCAGGGCAGATCTGGAAGCGCGGACGCGACTTCGGCTGCGACCGCAACCGCCTGGCCCTGGCCGGTCGGGCCCTGACCCTGCGGACTCCGGGGCGGACCTACGACGACGTGTTCCTCCCGATGCACGGCACCCACCAGGGGGACAACGCGGCGATCGCCCTGGCCGCCGCCGAGGCCTTCCTCGGATCCCCCCTGCCGGAGCGGGCCGTGACCCGCGGCTTCGCCGAGGCCGCCCACCCGGGCCGTCTCGAGGTGCTCGGCCGACGGCCCCTCGTGCTCATCGACGGGGCCCACAACGCCGAGGGGGCGGCCGTGCTGGCCGCCTCGATGGCCGAGGCCTTCCCGGCCGGGGGCCGCCGCGTGGTGGTGATGGGCCTGCTCGAAGGGCGTGACCCGGCCGGGATGCTCGCCCCGCTGGCCCCGACCGTCGCCTCGCTGGTCGTCGTCGCCCCACCCTCGCCCCGGGCCCTCGACCCCGAGGTCGTGGCCGAGGCGGCCCGGGCGCTGGGCATCGCCCCCGTCGTCATCGCTCCCGACGTGGCGTCGGCCTGCGCCACGGCCCTCGACGGGCTCGGCCCCGAGGACCAGCTCCTGCTCACCGGCTCGCTCTACCTGGTCGGCGCCGCCCGCCCCGTGCTGCAGCGCCTGGTGGGCGGCCGGGTCTGATCCTGGGCCCGGCGTGTGGTCCGGGACCGACGCCGGGCTGACTAGCGTCTCGGCCCGCCATGGACCGCACCTTCATCATCTGCAAGCCCGACGCCGTCGAGCGAGGCCTCGTGGGCGAGATCCTCGCCCGGATCGAGCGCCGCCAGCTGCGGATCGTGGCCGCCGAGCTGCGCACGATCAGTCCGGCCACGGCCGAGCAGCACTACGCCGAGCACGTCGGCAAGCCCTTCTTCCCGAGCCTGGTCGAGTTCATCACCCGGGGTCCGGCCATGCTGGCGGTCATCGAGGGCCCGCAGGACACCTGGAAGGTCCTGCGCACGATGATGGGGTCCACCAACCCGCGCGACGCCGCCCCCGGAACCATCCGCGGCGACCTCGGCATCAGCCACACCGAGAACCTGATCCACGGGTCCGACGGGCCGGAGTCGGCCGCCCGCGAGATCGCCCTGTTCTTCCCCGGGCTCGCCTGAGCCGGACCGGCCGGACCTCGGGACCCGGCGGCTCCCGGGGGGTGGGACGTTCCCGTTCCGGGAGCGGTACGCTGTGGTCCAGGGGGGACGGGGTCCTTCAGGGTTCCGCCCGCCGGCAGGGAGCGTCCATGAGCTCGTTCATCGGTCGAGATCTCGCCGTCGACCTCGGTACGGCCAACACCCTCGTGTACGAGCGCGGGCGTGGCATCGTGCTCAACGAGCCCTCCGTGGTGGCCGTGAACCGCCGCGACGGGCGTCCGCTGGCCGTCGGCCTCGAGGCCAAGAAGATGCTCGGGCGCACGCCCGGCCACATCGAGGCCATCCGCCCGCTGAAGGACGGCGTCATCGCCGACTTCGAGATCTGCGAGAAGATGCTCCGGTACTTCATCCACCGGGTCCATCAGCGGCGCTTCGCCAAGCCGCGGATGGTGATCTGCATCCCCAGCGGGATCACCGGGGTGGAGATGCGGGCCGTGCAGGACGCCGCCGAGTACGCCGGGGCCCGCACCGTCCACATCATCGAGGAGCCCATGGCCGCTGCCATCGGGGCCGGCCTGCCCGTCGCCGAGGCCACCGGCAACATGGTGGTCGACATCGGGGGCGGCACGACCGAGGTCGCCGTGATCTCCCTGGGCGGCATCGTCACCAGCCAGTCCATCCGGGTGGCCGGCGACGAGCTCGACGAGGCGATCATCAACTTCGCCCGCAAGGAGTACGACCTCGCCCTCGGGGAGCGCACGGCCGAGGAGGTCAAGCTCGCCCTCGGGTCCGCCTACCCCCTCACCGAGGAGCTGCAGGCCGAGGTCCGGGGCCGCGACCTGCGCACCGGCCTGCCCAAGACGGTGGCCTTCACCACCCAGGAGGTCCGGGAGGCCCTGGCCGAGCCGGTCGCCTCGATCTGCGACGCCGTCAAGGTCACGCTCGACAAGACCCCTCCCGAGCTTGCCGCCGACATCATGGAGCAGGGCATCATGCTCACCGGCGGCGGAGCGCTGCTGCGGGGCCTCAACCAGCGTCTGGCCGAGGAGACCGGCATGCCGATCCGGATCGCCAAGAACCCCCTGTTCTCCGTGGTCAACGGCTCGGGCCAGTGCCTGGAGGAGTTCGAGGCACTGAAGAACCTGCTCGACCCGGGCCGCCGCGGCTGAGCCTGCAGCCCTCCTCCTCCCGCCCGGCTCCCTGAGCCTGCGGCCCTGCTCCGGCCGCCCTGCTCCGGCAACACCGTCCCGCCTGACGGCGCTGCGGACTTAGGCTGATCGGGTGCCCACCCCGACTCCCCCGCGGTCGCGGTCGACGCTGATGCTGCTGATCCTGGTGTCGGCCACGGTCCTGGTCCTGGGTTCCACGTCGCCGTTCCGGGCCGCCCGCTCGGCGGCGGCCGATGCCCTGTCGCCGGTGCGCAGCCTGGGGGCCACCGTGACCTCGCCGGTGCGTGACTGGTTCGGCTCGGTGGGGGAGTACAAGGCGCTGCGTCGGGAGAACGAGCAGCTGCGGGCCCAGGTTGGCGACCTGAAGGGCCGGGAGGCGCAGGTGCAGGACGCCCTGAGGGAGCGCCGGGAGCTGGCCAAGCTGGCCGACCTGACGGTGGTCGAGGACCTGCGGTCGGTCCCGGCCCGGGTCTACGGCGCCAGTCTCGGCAACTTCGACGACACCATCGAGATCGACCGTGGTTCCAGCGACGGGATCGCCGTGGGGATGCCCGTGGTGACCGGGGCCGGGCTCGTCGGTCGGGTGCTGTCGGTGAACCGGGGCTCGGCCCGGGTCGTGCTCCTCTGGGACGCGTCCAGCCGCACCGGGGTCCGCCTCAGCCGCTCGGGCGACGTCGGAGTGGCGTTCGGCGACGCCCCCGGTGAGCCGCTGACGGTGAGCGGCATCGATCCCGACACGGTGATCGAGCAGGGCGAGACGGTGGTGACCGCCGGGGTACCCGGAGCCCGGTTCCCCGCCGGCATCCCGG
This sequence comes from Acidimicrobiia bacterium, assembly GCA_044356125.1. Classification (GTDB taxonomy): domain Bacteria; phylum Actinomycetota; class Acidimicrobiia; order Acidimicrobiales; family JANYDT01; genus JBIKWW01. Next base: position 891 of record JBIKWW010000125.1, on the reverse strand, counting down.
TGGGCACCGTCCGCTCGGCCGTGGTGCGGCCCGGTGCACTGGAACAGGAGGTGCGTGTCGACCCGCTGGCCGAGCTCGGCAGCCTGACGTTCGTCCGGGTGCTGCTGTGGCGTCCGCCGGCGCCGCCGCCCGAGATCGGCCCGAGCCTGCCGACGGTGCCCGTCCCCGGCGACGCCGTCGCCTCCACCGTCGTCTCGTCGGGATCGGCCGTGAGCGTCGACCCCTCGAAGGACCCCGTGGGCGACCCGACACCGGTCAGCGACCCCCCGACCACGGGATGAGGGGCCAGGTCCGATGACGGTCGTCCCTCGCGACGTCGAGCTGGGCGCACCCGCCTTCCGGCGGGCCGCACTGCTGGTGCTCACGGTGCTGTTCGTGCACGTCGCGCTCATCGCCCAGGTGCGCATCGCCGGCGTACGCCCCGAGACGCTCCAGCTCCTCACGATCGTGACGGCGGTGCAGGCCGGCTCGCAGATGGGTGCCGGCACCGGCGTGCTGGCCGGTCTGGCCGCCGACCTGCTGACGGCCACGCCGTTCGGCTACGGCGCACTCGCCTACGGGCTGGTGGGTTACGGCGTCGGCTTCGCCCGCGACCGCGCCTTCGCCGGCTCGGAGCGCTACTCGTGGCCGCTGGTCGTCGTCGGCTCGGTCGCCGCAACCGTGCTCATGGGGGTGCTCGTGCTCGCCTCGGGTGACGGCGGGACCGCCTACCACCTCGAACGCCTCGGCGTCACGGTGCCCGTCAGCGCCCTCATGAGCATGGTGATGCTGCGACCGATGCAGTGGGTCGTCCGCCGGGTCGTCCACGGGGTGTGAGGGGAATGCCGAACACGTCACGGCGCCTCACCGGAGTGGGCGTCATCGTCGTCTGCCTGTTCCTCGCGCTCGGCG
>JBIKWW010000124.1:0-8731 GCA_044356125.1 Acidimicrobiia bacterium | reverse complement strand
CTCGGGCGCCACGTGCCCGATGCAGAAGCCGTGCGTGCCCCCCGAGAAGCGGCCGTCGGTGATGAGCGCGCAGGTACCGCCCAGACCGGCGCCCTTCATGGCACCCGTCACCATCAGCATCTCGCGCATGCCGGGCCCGCCCTTGGGGCCCTCGTAGCGGATGACGACGACCGAGCCATGGGGGATCTGCTCGGCGATGATGGCGTCGAGCACGCCGTCCTCACCGTCGAACACGAGCGCCGGACCCTCGAACTGGAGCTGGTCCTTGGTGAGACCGGCGACCTTGACGACCGAGCCGTTGGGGGCCAGCGAGCCGCGCAGGACCACGATGCCGGCGTCGGCGTGGATGGGGTCGCTGAGGGGATGGACCACCTTGCCGTCGGGCGGCGGGGCGCCGTAGGCCTCCAGCTCCTCGCCCATGGTGCGGCCGCTGACGGTCATGACGTCGCCGTGCAGGAGGCCGGCGTCGAGCAGGTGCTTGAGCACCACGGGCACGCCGCCGACGGCGTCGAGATCGGTCATGTGGTAGCGGCCGCCGGGCTTCATGTCGGCGATGTGGGGGATGTTCCGCCCGACCCGGTTGAAGTCGTCGAGGGTGAGCGGCACCCGGGCCTCGTGGGCGATGGCCAGCAGGTGCAGCACGGCGTTGGTCGAGCCGCCGAGCGCCAGCGTCACGGCGATGGCGTTCTCGAACGCCTTCATGGTGAGGATGTCGCGGGGCCGGATGTTGCGCTCGAGGAGCTTGACGACCATGCGCCCGCACAGCTCGGCGTAGCCGTCACGTCGGCGGTCGACCGCCGGGGCGCTGGCCGAACCCAGCGGGGACATGCCCAGCGCCTCACCGATGCTGGCCATCGTGTTGGCCGTGAACATGCCCGCGCACGACCCCTCCGTCGGGCAGGCGTTGTGCTCGATGAGGGAGAGCTCCTCGTCGGTCAGCTTGCCGACGCCGTGGGCGCCGACCGCCTCGAAGACGCTGGTGATGTCGAGCGCGTCGCCGGCCGGGGTGCGCCCGGGCAGGATCGTGCCGCCGTAGAGGAACACGGCGGGCAGGTTCAGGCGGGCCGAGGCCATGAGCATGCCGGGCAGGCTCTTGTCGCAGCCGGCGAAGCTGACCAGGGCGTCGAGGCGCTCGGCGTGCATGACCGTCTCCACCGAGTCGGCGATCACCTCGCGGCTCACCAGGCTGGCCCGCATGCCCTCGTGGCCCATGGAGATGCCGTCGGACACGGCGATGGTGACGAACTCCAGAGGGAAGCCGCCGGCCGCCCGCACGCCTTCCTTGGCGCGCTTGGCCAGTCGGTCGAGCGGGGTGTTGCAGGGGGTGACCTCGTTCCAGGAGGAGGCCACGCCGACCTGGGGCTTGTCCCAGTCGGCGTCGGTCATGCCGACGGCGCGCAGCATGGCGCGGGACGGGGCCTTGGTGGGGCCGTCGGTGACCTCGAAGGAGCGAGGCTTCATCGGATTGGTGGGGCTGGATGCCATGGCCCGACTCTAGGACGCGGGCCCGGGCGCCCACACGGACGGCACACGGCCCCGAATCAGGTTGCCGAGCCGCGCTTGCGGGTCTGCTGGGCCAGCCGCTTGGCCGCCTCGATGATGTCGGCCGCCTCCAGCGTGGCCACCGCCGACGAGTCGAGGTGGTCGGCGCGGTGCTCGGCCGTGAGCCGCAACGCCTGGGTGTTCATGGCGTGCTCGAACAGGGTCCTCGACATCCGGGCGTTGCCGAAGCGCTCGTCGCGCACCATCGACTCGAACACCAGGGTGAGCGCCTCGTGCGTGCCCGCCCCGAGCCGGTACTCCCCTTCCCGGGCCATCTTCTCGGTGATGACGACGAGCTCCTCGGTCGTGTAGTCGGGGAACTCGATCTCCCGCGAGAACCGCGACCGCAGACCCGGGTTGGAGTTGAGGAAGGCGTTCATCAGCTTCGGGTAGCCGGCGGTGATCACCACCAGACGGTCGCGGTGGTCCTCCATCCGCTTGAGCAGCGTCTCGATCGCCTCCGCGCCGAAGTCGTGGCCGATCACGTTCGGCGGCGACAGGGCGTAGGCCTCGTCGATGAACAGCACGCCGTCGAGCGCCTCGCGCACCGCTTTGTTCGTCTTCACCGCCGTGTGGCCCACGTACTGGCCGACGAGCCCGGCCCGGTCCACCTCGACGAGATGGCCCTTGCGCAGCAGCCCCATGGCCCGGTAGGCCTCGGCCAGCAGGCGGGCGACGGTCGTCTTGCCCGTTCCCGGGTTGCCGAGGAACACGAGGTGGTGGCTCACCGGCACGTCGGCGAGCTGGTGCTCCCGCCGACGGGCCTGGACCTGCAGGAAGGCGAGCAGCGTGCGGACCTGCTCCTTCACCGAGGTGAGCCCGACGAGGGCGTCGAGCTCGGCCTGGATCTCGGGCAGCGTCCGGGGCGGACCGGTGCGCTGGGGCGCGCGGGTCCCGCCCCGGCGCTTCACGAACAGCTCCTCTCTCAGGACGTTCGCGTTGCGCCGGGCCAGATCGCCTGCTTCCTGCAGGCGCTTGCGGAGATCGTCGGACCGGGCGATGGAGCGACGCTACCGGCCCCGGCACGGCGCGTTGGCGGAGGCCGGGCCGACGCGGCCACGATGGCGCATGATCCTCGACGACCTGCGGCCCCGGGCCGCCGAATTCGCCCATGCCCTGGCCGCCGCCACCGGCTGGGAGCTCAAGCCCGAGGGGGCCTGCCGCGACGACGTGTGCATCCCGCTGCGGCCCGAGGTCCGGCCCACCGACGGCACCGTCGACGTCCGGCTCCTGGCCGACGCCATGGGCCTGCCCCTGGTCGAGGATCCCGAACAGGGCCTGGCCGCCCTCGGCCCCGAATCCGCCAGCGGACGCACGCTGACCTCGGCCGTCGCCCCCGAGCTGGTCCTCCCGGCCATGGACGGCACCACGTTCCGGCTCTCGGACCGGCGCGGGGAACGGATCCTGCTGCTGGCCTGGTCGCCCTACTGAGGCTGCTCCCGAGACCTGCCCGTGTGGCAGGCCCTGCGTGACGAGCTCCGAGCCGCCCGGGCCGCCGGCACCGGCAGCACCGGCAGCACCGGCAGCACCGATGGGGTCCCGTTCGAGATCGTGACCGTCGGCATCGACGCCGCCGGGGCCGACGCCCTGCGGCCCTTCACCGACGCCGCCCCGGGCCTCACCCACCTCGTCGACACCACCCACCGGGTGGCCGAGCTGTTCGGGGTGATCAACATCCCCAACGGCGTCTGGATCGATGAGCACGGCATGATCGTGCGGCCCGCCGAACCCGCCCCGGCCCTGCGCCCCGCTCCCCCGCCGCCCCCTCCCTCCGACGCCTCGGCCGACGCCCCGGCGCCGGCCGCCGCCCCGGCCCCCGGCGGGCGCATGGCCGAGGTCATGGCCCAGGCCATGCAGATCCGCTCCTCGCCGCGGGAGTACGACGCCGCCCTCCGGGACTGGGCGGGCCGGGGCGGGGCATCGCCGTACGCGCTCCCACCCGGGGCGGTCATCGAGCGCTCCATCCCACGCTCGGCCGACGTCGCCCGGGGGGAGGCCCACTTCGAGCTCGCCTGCCACCTGGTGGGACTCGGTCGGGGTGACGCAGCCGTCCCCCACTTCCGGGCCGCCCACCGGCTCCACCCGGAGAACTTCTCCTACCGGCGCCAGGCGTGGTCCCTGGTCCCCGGCGTCGACGGCCCCCTCGCCCGCTTCTGGCAGGGCCCGGTGCCCGGCCACGAGGACGAGTGGCCCTACGAGGGCGACTGGCTGAGCGACGTCACCGAGATGGGTGCGGCGAACTACTACCCCGCCTGGACCCCCTAGCGTCGGGGCCGTGGGCCCGCAGCAGCAGGGAGTCGAGGAACCGGCGGTCGGCGAGATCATCTCGTCGTCGGACCCCGACGCCATGCTGCGGCGCAAGGTGCGCGTGACCCGGATCATCGCGGCCGTCGAGGTCGTCAGCTACCTGTGCCTGCTCGTGCCCATGTACCGCAAGCACATCCTCGACGACGACTCCACCCGCAACTACCTGTACCTGCGGATCATCGCCTACTTCCACGGGATCATCTGCGCCGCCTTCGCGGTGATGGTGATCGACATCCACCGTGCCCTGCGGTGGTCGAAGTGGTTCCTGCTCGCCACCCTGGCCGGGCCCATCGGCGCCGTGATCGCCCACGTGCGGCTGCGTCGCGACCCGCTCCCCACCGGCGTGCGGAAGTCGGACTTCTTCCTGTTCCGCTGAGTTCCCCGGCCGAGGCCTCCTACAGCCCGCTCCCGGCGGTGCCGATGCTGGCGGGGTGACCCAGGATCGGCCCGACGTCGTCCTCGCCCACGAATGGCTCATGTCCGCCGCCGGCTCCGACAAGGTGGCCGCCGAGCTGGCCGCCACGTTCGACGTCAGCCGGGTGGTGACCGCCGCCGCCCGGCCCGACATCGCCGCCCAGCTCTTCCCCGGCCGCCGCGTCGACACCCTCTGGACCGACCGGCTGCCCGGCATCCACCACTCCTGGATGCGGTACGCCCCGGCCATGCTGGCGGCCTGGTCGACCGTCGACCTGGGCCGGGCCGACCTGCTCATCTCCAGCTCGCACTTCGGGGCCAAGGCGGCCGGAGCCCGCTTCCAGGGCCCCCACGTCAGCTACTGCTACACGCCGCTGCGCTACGCCTGGCGGGCTGATCTCGAGGGCAGTCGGCTCCGCGGACCGGCCTCGGCCGCCGGACGGGCCCTGCGGCCGGCACTGCGGTCCTGGGACCGCTGGTCGACCCGCAGCGTCACCCGCTTCGTCGCCATCTCCCACGCCGTCGCCGAGCGCATCGAGCACTGCTACGGGCGCCCGGCCACCGTCGTGCACCCCGTCGTCGACGTGGAGCGCTTCACCCGGCTCCCGCGGCCGGCGCACGGTGGCAGCCACTACCTCGTCGCCGGGCGGCTCGTCGCCTACAAGCGCGCCGACCTCGCCGTGCGCGCCTGCACCGAGGCCGGCCTGCCCCTCGTGGTGATGGGCGCCGGACCCGAGCTCGACCGCCTCCGGGCCATCGCCGGCCCGTCGGTGCGCTTCGAGAGCGACCGCAGCGACGCCCGCTACGAGGAGCTCCTGGCCGACGCCATCGCCTTCCTGTTCCCGGGTGAGGAGGACTTCGGGATCATGCCGGTGGAGGCGATGGCCGCCGGGGTGCCGGTGGTCGCCTACGGCCGGGGCGGCGTGCTCGACACCGTCGTGGACGGGGTGACGGGGGTGCTCCACGCCGGACAGAGCGTCGCCTCGGTGCTCGACGCCATCGAGCGGTGCTCGGCCACGACGTGGTCGCCCGAGAAGCTGCGGGCCCAGGCCGACCTGTTCCGCCCGGAGGTCTTCCGCACCCGGATGCGCGACGTCGTGGCCGAGCTGCTCGGCTGAGCCGCTCGGCTGAGCCGCTCGGCTGAGCTGCTCAGCCGTTGAACTCGGCCACCAGCGGGGCGTAGCGGTCCATCGTGGCCAACGCCGCGTCGCGGTCCATCGGGGGCAGGCCGAGGGCGACGAAGCTGCAGCCGGCGTCGCGCAGACCGGCCAGGTGGGCGGCGTCGGGACGGGCCCCGAACACGCCCAGACGCAGCGTCGAGGGGTCACGTCCGGCATCGGCGCACTGGCGCTGGATGTCGCGCCAGGCATCGGCCACCGGCCAACGACCTTCGATCGGCATCCAGACGTCGGCGAACTCGATCAGATGGGCGATGTGACGCGGGGTGGGCGACGCCCCCAGAACGATCGGCGGGTGGGGCTGCTGCACCGGCTTGGGCCACGCCCACGAGGCCTCGAACCGCACGTGCTCGCCGTGGAACGAGGCCTCCTCCCTGGTCCACAGCTCGATGCAGGCCAGGACCTTCTCCCGGACGACGGCCCGTCGCCGCTTCACGTCGACGCCGTGGTGCTCCATCTCCTCGTGGTTCCAGCCGTAGCCGACGCCGAGCATCATCCGGCCGCCCGAGATCACGTCGAGGGAGGCGACCTCCTTGGCCAGCCACAGCGGATCACGCTGGGCGACCAGAGTGATCCCCGTGCCGAGCTTGATCCGCTCCGTCACGGCCGCCGCGGCGGCCAGCGCGACGAACTGGTCGTGGGTGCGCCAGTACTCGGCCGGCAGCGGCGGAGCCCCCTCGCGGCCGCCCCACGGGGTGCGCCGCGAGGCGGGGATGTGCGAGTGCTCGGGGAACCACAGGGAGTCGAACCGGCGGGCCTCCACCTCCCGGGCCAGCTCCACGGGCTGGATGCCCTGGTCGGTCGGGAAGATCAGGGCTCCGATGCGCATGGCCCCACCCTAGGACGCCACGCTCAGTCGTCGTCGTCGCCGCTGCCCGGCGCGGCGTCGTACCCGGCTTCGGCCAGGCGTGCGAGCAGGGCGTCGCGCGGCGACTCGCCGGGCTTGCGGGCGTTGTCGCCGGCGACGCGCCAGCCCAGACGCGACGAGTACAGCAGCGGCGCCTCGCGCAGCCGGTTGCCCTGGACGGCGGTGACCCGGGCGAGGTAGATGCGGTGGTCCAGCCCGTCGGCGACGTCGCCGCGGACGCGCTCGATGACCTCGCACCGCAACCAGGCGATGGCGTCGACGACCACCGGCAGCGACTCCCACGTGGTGACGTACTCCGAGGCGATGTGGTGGAACTTGCGGCCCGGGTAGGAGAAGTACTGCCCCTGGGCGACCTGGTCGCCGGCGAGCATCGACACGCTGAAGCACCCCGAGGCCTCGAGCAGGGCGGCGGTGTCGTGACGCGGGGAGACCGAGGTGAGCACGACGGGTTCCTCGAAGCTCACCTGCATCACCCAGTGCGAGGTGTAGAGGCGCTCGGTCCCGCCGTGGCCCGCACCGACCACGTGGATGGCGTGCATGGCCTGGCCGAGGCATCGCTTCAGGGTGGGATCGATCACGGTCGCAGGTCCTCCGGAGGTTCGGTCGGTCAGGCTCCCGCCGCGGCGGCGACAGCGACGGCGACGAACACGGCGGCGAGCAGCGCGAGCGCTGCGGCATCACGCCCGGGCCGGTTGCGGCGGCGCACGTCGGTGACCAGGGCCGTGGCCGCCAGGGCCCCGGCGATCGCCCCGCCGGCGTGACCGCCGATCGAGATGCCCGGGATCGTCAGCGTGATGATGATGTTCATCACCAGCGTCGGCCCGTAGCCGCTGGCGTTGAACGGGATCCCGGCGCGACGCGACACGATCACGCCGGCGGCGAGGATGCCGAACACCCCGCCGGAGGCACCCGCCGTCAACGCGTTGGGCGACAGCAGCAGCGCACCGGCCGAGCCGCCCAGCACCGACACCACGAACAGGCCGAGGTACCGGGCCCGCCCCAGCACGCTCTCGATGGTGCGGCCGAGCGCCCACAGCGCCCAGCAGTTGAACAGGATGTGGAGCAGGCCGTAGTGGAGGAACCCGGCGGTGAGCAGCCGCCACCATTCACCGTCGCGGACGGCGGGGCCCCACAGCGCCCAGTCGTCGGCCAGGCGGTTGTCCGACCCCAGACCCACTCCGGACGACCCGCCGCCCATCAACGAGACGACCTGGACCGCTGCCATCACGGCGATCAGCGCCTGGGTGACGATCGCCGGCTGGGCCAGACGGACCCGGACGCGCTGCGACGCCGGGGGCCGCCCGGCGCGCACGCAGGCGACGCACTGCGCTCCCACGGGCGCATCGACGAGGCACTCGTGACAGGCCGGGCGGCCGCAGCGGCTGCAGCTCCGGAACGTCGTTCGCCCGGGGTGGAAGGAGCACTCGGCCATGACGGACGCCAGTGTGCTCCACGGCGGACGGCTTCCCGGACAGCCTCTACCCTGGGCCCCCATGGGCGACGGTTCCCCGCTGATGGATCGCCGTCGTCTGCTGCTCAGCGCGCTGACGATCGGCGGATCGGCGCTGCTCGCCGCCGGCTGCCGGCGCGTGCCCGACATCGTGGAGCAGCCGATCGACTTCGTCGGGGCGGCCCGACGATCGGGTGACCCGCTCTACTCCCAGGCCGCCGCCGCCTACGTGGCTGCGATCCCCGCAGCGGCGCTCCCCCAGGCCAGGAAGCGGTGGTCGGCGGTGACCATCACCGGGAACCTCATCGCCCTCGTCGAGGACTGCCCCGTCGGGGACCTCCCGGTGCGCTACTGCTCCTCGCTGCAGCTCTTCCAGTGCCCGGGCTGCTCGTCGCTGTACAACCGCATCGGCGAGCGCATCGACGGCCCCGCCACCCGGGGCCTGGACCGGCGGCCGGTGAGCGTCGACCCCAGCGGCCAGCTCGTCATCGACCGGCGCCGCCGCATCGACGGACCGGCGGCCGGTGAGCCGCTGATCCTGCCCGTGGATCCCACGCTCGAGCCGCTGGCCAGCTCCCCCGAGGTGCAGCGCTGCCGCCAGGGCTCGATCCTGCCGCCGAACCCCCGTCGGCGGACCGAAGCCTGACCGGCCCGGGTCAGCCCAGTCCGGCGCGGGCCCGCAGCAGGGCCGTCACGGCCTTGCCGTCGGCCTTGCCGCCCGTGGCCTTCATCGCCTGCCCGACGAAGAACCCCGTCACCTTGGCGTCACCGCCGCGGAGGCGCTCGAACTCGGCCGGGTGGGCGGCGATGAGCCCGTCGACGACGCCGGCCAGGGCGTCACCACCGAGGGCCTCGAACCCGCGGGCGCTGGCGATGGCCGACGGATCCCCGCCGCTGGCGGCCATCTCGGCGAGCACCGTCTTGGCCTGGGTGGCCGTGAGCGAGCCGCCCGCCTCCAGCCGCAGCAGGTCG
>JBIKWW010000123.1:0-8771 GCA_044356125.1 Acidimicrobiia bacterium | reverse complement strand
GCGCTCGGTCACGCTCGCCTGGAAGGCCTCGGCCGTCCCACCGGCGTCGACGATGGCCTGGACCGTCGCCTCGGCGGCGGCCCGGTCGCGCGACCAGTTCACCGCCACACGGGCGCCGGCCGCGGCGAGCACCTCGCTGATGCCGCGGCCGATGCCCCGGCCGCCGCCGCTGACCAGTGCGATGCGTCCTGCGAGCTCCATCATGCTGACGGCACCATACGTGCCTGTCACCTCGTTCGTTCGTGACGGTCGGTGAATGTTGCGTTGCCCGGATGAACGGCGTTCACCCGGTGGCCTGCGTGTCGCACCCTCAGCGCCCCACCAGCGACCGCCCGATGATCTCCTTCATGATCTCGGTCGTGCCCCCGTAGATGGTGGTGATCCGTGCGTCGCAGAACGCCCGGGCGATCGGGTACTCGAGCATGTATCCGTAGCCGCCGTGCAACTGGACGCCGGTGTCCACGGAGCGCTTCAGCAGCTCGGTGCACCACCACTTGGCCATGGCCGCCTCTTCGACGGTGAGTGAGCCGGCGTTGAGGGCCTCGATGCAGCGGTCCACGAAGGCCTGGCTGACCTCGACCTCGGTCGCCATCTCGGCCAGCCGGAACTTCGTGTTCTGGAACTGGGCGATCGCCTGCCCGAACGCCGTGCGCTCCTTGGTGTAGGCGAGCGTCCAGTCGAGGGCCGCCCGGGCCCCGGCGATGCCGGCGATGGCGATCGAGAGGCGCTCCTGGGCGAGGTTGCGCACCAGCAGCGAGAAACCCTGGCCCTCGTCGCCGAGGAGGTTGGCGGCGGGGACCTCGACGTCGTGGAAGAACAGCTCAGCCGTGTCCTGGGCGTGGATGCCCACCTTCTCGAGGTTCCGCCCCCGCTCGAACCCCTTCATGCCCCGCTCGAGCACCATGAGCGAGATGCCCTGGTGCTTGGCCGACGGGTCGGTCTTCACGGCGGTGATCACCAGATCGGCATTGATGCCGTTCGTGATGAACGTCTTGGACCCGTTCACGACGTAGGTGTCACCGTGGCGGACGGCCGAGGTGGACATGCCGGCGAGGTCGGACCCGATCCCGGGCTCGGTCATGGCGACGGCGGTGACGAGCGAGCCGTCACAGATCCCCGGGAGCCAGCGGGCCTTCTGCTCGTCGGTCGTCGTCTCCAGGAAATAGGGCAGGGTGATGTCGTTGTGGAGCGTGATGCCGTTGAGCGAGCCCGGCACACCGGCGGCCATCACCTCCTCCCCGATCACGGCGTTGAAGCGGAAGTCGCCGGTGCCGCCGCCCCCGAACTCCGCAGGGGCCTGGAGCGCCAGGAACCCGTTGGCACCGGCCATCTCGAAGACCGACCTCGGGGTGATGCCGTCGCGCTCCCACTGGAGGTGGTGGGGGACGATCTCGGTGTCGACCCAACGGCGGAACGACGAGCGGAAGAGCTCGTGCTCCTCCTGGTAGAGCGTGCGCTGCATGGCACGCATCCTGTCCGACGGACGGTGGGTCGTGTGCATCAACCCAGCGGTGCGGTCAGCCCGGCGCCCGTTCGACGAACGGGCGAGACGACCATCGGAACCGAATCGGCGCTCGGCAGGGTTCGGTCGCGCTCGACCCGGACCGGGCCGTCGCTCAGCCGGCGGTGGTCCAGGGCCGGTCGGACGAGCCGCACTGCTGGAAGCCGTAGGACCGGTACCGCTTCCCGAGGTCGTGGAACGGATCGTCGTACGCGACCTGGCGGGGGTCCTTGCGGGCGACCTCGACGGCGGTCCTGGTGTCGCGCAGGAGCTGGGCGATCAGGGCTCGGTCCGCGGTCGGTGCCGGGATGAGCTGCAGCTGCTTGACCTGCGCCTCGATGAGCGGCAGAACGGCCTTGACGTACTCGGTGACGCTGGCCGGTGAGGCGATCTTGACCTTGGCGTAGCGGCCCCCGCTGCGGGCGGCGAAGCCCACCCGGTCCTCGTGCGCCTCCAGCTCGGCCCGCATGGCGTTCTTGCCCGCCCGGCAGACCTCGTCGGCCCGGGTGATGAAGTCCGCCCGCGCCTTGGCCGCGGCGGTCGCCGCGTCCGACGCCGCCCGGGCGGGCAGCACGGTCGAGCCCGACACCAGCGCCACGCCGACGAGGGCGACGGCGGCGGACCGGATCCGGGAACGGCGGGAAGAGGTCACCAACACGCCCAGGAGCCTACCGGGCGCTGCCCGGGATTCCGGGCCGGAGGCGGGATCGCGGGCAGGATGCACGTCGATGACCGCGCCCGCACAGGTTCCACCGGCCGAGCGCCCGTCGATCGGGGCCGAGTCAGGCGGGGTCGAGTCGGGCGGGGTCGAGTCGGGCGGGGTCGAGTCGGGCGGGGCCGAGTCAGGCGGGGTCACGGTGCACGCACCGGCGCGCATCATGGACCTGGGGGGCTGGACGGACACCTGGTTCGCCCGCCGTGGCATCGTGTGCAGCATCGCCGTCGGCCCGGCGACGACCGTCGTGGCGCAGCGGCGAGATCCGGCCGAGCCACCCGTCACGACACGACGGTCCTCGGGACCCTGCCACTGGACGACACCGGACCTGCCCGAGATCGCCCACCATCCGCTGCTCGACGCGGCGGCGGCCTCTGTCGGTGCCGTCGACGTGTCCGCCACCATCGGCTCGCTGGTGCCCCCCGGGGCCGGGCTGGGGACCTCGGCGAGCGTCCTCGTGGCCCTCGTCGCCGCCCTCGAGGCGCTCGGCCCGGACCGACGGGCCGGCGGGATCGGGCGGGTGGGTCCGGGGCCCGACGACGATGTCCGGCTGGCCGGGCTCGCCCACCGGGCCGAGACCTCGACGGGGGCGCAGTCCGGAGTCCAGGACCAGGTGGCGGCGGCCTGCGGTGGGTTCCTGCTCATCGAGATCGACTACCCCCATGTCAGCCCCCGCCGACTCGAGCTGCCCGGTGCCACCCGAGCAGTGCTCGCCAGCCGCCTGCTGACCGTCTTCTTCGGCCGTCCCCACCGGTCCTCCGACCTGCACCTGCGGGTCATCGCAGGCCTCGAGCACGGCGACGCCGAACCGCTCATGGCGCCGCTGCGGGAAGCGGCCCTGGCCGGTGCCGACGCACTCGAACGAGGCGACCTGTCCGCCTACGCCGACGCCGTACGGGCGAACACCGCCGGGCAGCGCGACCTGCACCCCGATCTCATCGGTTCCGACGCCCGCCGTCTCGAGGAGATCGTCGCCCGTTACGGCCGTTCGTCGGCGGTGAAGGTCAACGGCGCCGGCGGCGAGGGCGGGAGCGCGACCGTGCTGCTCCCCGCCGACCCTGAGGCCGCGGACGCCCTCCGGGCCGAGGTCGCCGCCCGATCCGCCGAGTCCGGCTGGAGGGTGCTCGATCTCCGCCCCGACGACTTCGGCGTGATGGTCAGGCGGCCCTGACCGGGAGTGCGACCAGGGACCGGTCGCTGATCGTCGCCTTCCAGGCCAGGGGACCGACCGGCACGACCTCCGGAAGCGTGTCCAGCGCGATCGGGAGCGCCACACGCGCCTCCATGCGGGCGAGTGGGGCGCCCAGGCAGTAGTGGATGCCGTTCCCGAACGCCAGGTGGGGGTTGGGGGAGCGGTCGAGTCGCAGCGTGTCGGGATCGTCGAACACCCGGGGATCGCGGTTGGCCCCGATGAGATGGAGGAACACCTGCTGGCCGGCCTCGAGCGCGACGCCGCCGAGCTCGGTCGGCCGGGCCGCCACGCGCATCATCGTCTTGGGCGGGCCGCAGTGGCGCAGGAGCTCCTCCACGGCGGAGTCGGTGAGCCCCCGGTCGGCGCGCCAGCGGGCGGCTTCGGCCGGGTGGCCCGACAACGTCAGCAGCGACGTCCCGAGCAGCGAGGTCGTCGTGTCGTGCCCGGCGAACAGCAGCAGCGAACAGGCGCCGAGGACCTCGTCGGCAGTGAGATCGTCGGCGGCGACCAGGGCCGACAGCAGGTCGTCGCCCGGATGGCGCCGCTTGTGCTCCATGATGTCGCCGAGTGCGCCGGCGAGCTCCTCGCCCGCCTCCCGGCCGGCCTGCTCGTAGGCGGGGTCGCGGGTGGCGCCGAAGACGACCGGGGCGAACTTCTCCGACCAGCGGGCGAAGCGCTGCCGTTCCGAAGGGGGCAGCCCGAAGAGGTCCGAGATGACGGCGACGGGCAGGGGCAGGGCGAACGCCTCCACGAGATCCACGGTCTCGCCGTCGCGGAGGCGCCCGGCCACGCCCGTCAGCAGCTCGGTGGCCAGTTCGGCGACCATGCTCTGCAGGCCGTCGATCGATCTCGGGGTGAAGGCCCGCCGAACCGGAGCGCGCAACCGGGAGTGGTCGGGCTCGTCATGGAAGAGCATCCAGCCCCGCAGCAGCGTGATGCAGCGGGCGAGGGCCTCCCGTCGGCCAGGTGACAGCCGGGCCTCGTAGGCGTCCATCCGGTCGGTCGAGAGGGCGTCGTCGTGCATCGCTGCGTGGGCCTCGGGATGCCCGGTCACGAGCCAGGCCCGGTGCCGGTCGCTCCACAGCACCGGGTGCTCGTCGCGCAGCTGGTGAAACAGGCCGATCGGATCGGCGACGGCCCCGGGGGCGAGCAGGTCGGCGGACGAGCTCACGTGAGCCGCTCCCCGCCGTCGAGGCGCAGGGTGCAACCGTTCATCATGTCGTTCTCGACGATGAACTGGACGGTGGCGGCGAACTCGGCCGGGTCCCCGGGACGGCGGGGGAACGGCTTGGTGGCCACCATCGCCTCGACCGCCGCCGAGGACATGCCCGCGAGCAGCGGCGTGTCGAAGGTCCCGGGGGCGATGGACACCACCCGGATCCCCAGATCGCCGAGATCGCGGGCCATCGGCTCGGCCATGGCCGCAACGGCCGCTTTCGACGCCGCGTAGGCGACGCCGCCCGTCGGCCCGTCGAGACCGGCGATCGAGCTGGTCAGGACGAAGACACCCCGGGTCCCCGAACCGTCGGGCGGCGGGGCGGTCGTGAGATGGCGCACGGCGGCGTTGCAGACGAGGAACGTCCCGGTCAGGTTCACGCGGAGGATGCGGTCCCACAGCTCGAGGGGATGGTTCCCCCCGCTGCGGCGGGCCATCCGGGCGAACCCTCCGATGCCGGCACAGCACACCACGATGCGCGGCGGGCCGAGCGTGGCGGCGACCTCGTCCATGGCGTGGTCGACCGCGACGGGATCGCCGACATCGAGCTCCAGAGCGAGGGCCCGGGCGGGATCGAGGGCCCGCTGACGGTCGAGGACGGCGACCATCGCGCCCTTGGACTCGAGCAGGCGGGTCGTGGCGAGACCGAGCCCGCTCGCCCCTCCGGTGACGACGGCGACGGAACCGGCGAGCTGCATCCGGCCATCCTCAGCGTCGGGGGGTGCCCGTGTCCAGCCGCGGATCGGGCAGCCGGGTTACCTGGTGGCATCCGCCGGTTCGGCTGATCCCCGGTGCGGACGGCGAGTGCCTCGCGGTGTCAGGTCGTCGCGCCAGCCGACGACGGTGCCCGCGATGTGGTGCGGCCGTCGTCGCCCGGTAGCGTCGCGGGGATGAGCGATCGAGTGACCGTGACGATGGACGGCGGCGTGGCCGACGTCCGCATGACCCGAGCCGAGAAGATGAACGCGCTCGACAGCAAGATGTTCGCGGCGCTCGTCGAGACCGCCGATGCGCTGGCCGCCGATCCCTCGGTGCGAGCCGTGGTGCTGTCCGGCGAGGGACGATCGTTCTGCGCCGGCCTGGACTTCTCCAGCTTCACCGCCATGGCCTCCGGGGATGGGGCCCGGGTTCTGCCCGAGGGCCGCGACGCCGAGGACCCGTCCCGGCTCGATGGCCGCATCACCCACCAGGGCCAGCAGGCGGTGTGGGGTTGGCAGTCGATGCCGGTGCCCGTGATCGCGGCCGTGCACGGTCATGCCCTGGGCGGTGGGTGTCAGGTCGCTCTGGGCGCCGATCTCCGCTTCGTCACGCCGGACGCCCAGATGTCGGTGCTCGAGATCCGCTGGGGTCTCGTGCCCGACATGTGCGGGACGGTCCTGCTCGAGCGTCTCGTCGGCCTCGACGTCGCCAAGGAGCTCACCTTCACCGGGCGCATGGTCTCGGGCGAGGAGGCCGTGCGCATCGGCATGGCCACCCGGGTGTGCGTCGACCCCCGGGCCGAGGCGCTGGCGCTGGCCCACGACATCGCCCAGAAGAGCCCGTCGGCGATCCGCGCCTCCAAGCGCCTCCTCAACGGGCTCCACGGCCGTACGACGGCCGAGGCCCTGCGCGAGGAGCGCGTCGAGATCCGCCGGCTGATCGGGTCGCCCAACCAGGTCGAGGCCGTCCAGTCGTTCTTCGAGAAGCGTCCGGCGGTCTTCGCCGACTGAACGGTCCCCCTGGCCGGTCCGCCGGGCCGTTCCCGCCGGCCGCCCTCCGGCTTTTCTGTCACTGGTCGCATCCATGATGGGCGGGCCGCTTCCCCCTCGGCGCAACCGCCCGATCCCGTCGCGAACCCTGGGATCGCACCAGCCGAACTGGAGCCAGCCATGCAGACCAGCACCATCACCGTCGTCGGCAATCTCACCCGGGATCCCCTGTTCCGGATCCTCAAGGACGGGTCGTCCACGGCAACGGCGGGCATCGCCGTGAACCGCCGGTGGACCACCAAGGACGGCACGACCGCCGAATCCACCGTCTTCTACACCGTCGTCGTGTGGGGGGCCCCGGCCCGCAACGTCACGGCATCACTGCGCAAGGGGGACCGGGTCGTGGCGATCGGCCGCCTCGAGCCCCGGGAGTGGACCGACCAGCAGGGCGACCGCCACCTGAGCGTCGAGATCGTGGCCGACGAGCTCGCTCCGTCGCTGCGCTACGGCTGTGCGGCGCTGGAGCGCCGCCGGGCCCGCGCCGAGGGGACGCCCGAAGCGGGTGAGGCGCCCGACGACGACGCCACCCCGTCGATGGATGCCGGCGAGGTGGGCGGGGCTTCCGGGGTGGAGCCCGACCTCGAGGAGCTCATGGCGCAGGCCGTCGGCGCCGGGGTCTGACGAGGTCGCCGGCTCCGTTCCGGGTCCGGGCTCCCGGCCCCTCAGAAGCCGAGCACGAGCAGCAGGGCGACGTCGACCTGATCGGCCACGAAGATGCTCGCCGCTGCGCTGCTGACCCGCACCTCCGGCAGCCCCGCCAGGAGCTCGGCGGCGATGCCCTCGTCGTCGCAGGCGAGCCGGTCGGACGCATCCCCGAGCGCGCCGAGGGTCTCGGGCAGACCGTCGATGTCGAACCCGATCGGTTCACTGGCCGTCGAGAGGCTACGGGCGTCGACCGACCGCACATCGGCGAGGGCGAGGTACTCGTCGGTGCCGACGCCGTCGAGCGCCGCGGCCATGGCCTCGATGACCCGGACCCAGGCCCGGCCGACGGCGTCACAGTCGGTGAACGTGGTCGTACCGGGATCCGGCACGGCCGGACCGGACACGATGACCGAGCCGCGCGCCGGCCCGGCCAGGGAACGGGAGACCCGCCAGGCGTTGTCGTCGATGAAGGACGACTTGGCGCTCGCCGCCACCGGTCCGGTGGCGCGCAGCGTTCCCGCCCGATCGAGCACGGCCCGGGCGAGGTCGTCGGGACGGCAACCGGCGGCCCCGGCCGCTTCGTCGAGCCGGGCGGCGGCCAGGTAGTAGCCGTCGCTCAGGTCGGCGGCTGCGTCGTCGGCGGCGAGGTCGGCGAGCGGGACCGGATCGAGCCGATCAAGTTCGCCCTGCAGCGCGGCGAGGCGTTCGGTGGCGAAGCGGTCGCAGACCGGTCCCGGTCCGGCATCGGTGACGGGGACCTGCACTGCGGTCGTCGACGACGCCGGACGAGTCGCGGGCAGCGTCGGCGGTGGCGGCGTCGTGGGGCCGGGGGCCGGGCCGCCCGACGAGCACCCGCCCACGGCCAGCACGCCGAGGGCAACGCCCACGGCGGTCACCCGGACGACGACGCCGGCGAACGGGCCCCGGGCCTTCGCCCGGCCCGGTCGGGCCGAGCTCAGTACTCGGGCTCGGTCCACCACGGCACGAAATCGGGCATGTCGGTGCTGGGTCGGAGGCTGAACTCCGGCGGCCGCTTCTCGAGGAACGACACCACGCCCTCCCGGGCATCGGCCATCCGGCCGAGCGCATGCACCGCAGCCGAGTCGACCCGGTGGGCCGCCATCGGATGGTCCTCGCCGAGCATCCGCCACAGCATCTGGCGCGTGAGGGCGACCGACACCGGCGCCGTGTTCCGGGCGATCTCGAGCGCCAGCGTCCGGGCCGCCGGGAGCAGTTCGTCGGGTTCGTGCACGGACCGCACGAGGCCGGCCTCGAGCGCTTCGGCGGCTCCGAACACCCGGCCCGTGAGGCACCACTCGGCTGCCCGGCTGATGCCGACGACGCGGGGGAGGAACCACGACGAGCACGCCTCGGGCACGATGCCCCGGCGGGCGAACACGAAGCCCATGCGCGCCGAGCTGGAAGCGAGGCGCACGTCCATGGGGAGGGTCATGGTGATGCCCACGCCGACTGCAGGGCCGTTGATGGCGGCGATGAGGGGTTTGGTGCATCGGAAGAGGCGAAGCGTCAGCAGACCGCCCCCGTCGCGTGGCGCCCGTGCGGGCGTGGCCGATTGGCCGTCGCGGGTGTCGTAGTCGAACGTCGAACCACCCGCCCCGAGATCGGCCCCGGCGCAGAAGCCACGACCCCGGCCCGTCACGATGACGGCACGGACGCCGTCGTCGGCATCGGCGTGGTCGAGGGCGGCGACCAGCTCGCCGAGCATCACCCCCGTGAAGGCGTTGAGCTGCTCA
>JBIKWW010000122.1:0-8859 GCA_044356125.1 Acidimicrobiia bacterium | reverse complement strand
TATCGGAGGATCGCGTCCAGACCTGATTTGAGGTCCGCTTCGGTCGCCCGGCCGAGCAGGGAGCGGACGACCCGGCCGTCCTGGGCCAGGAAGAACGTCGCCGGAAGGGCCGGGACCAGCCAGGCCACCGCCGTCCCCCCGGCCTCGTCGTGGGCGACCGGGAAGGTGATGCCGAGACCCTCCACGAACCGCAGGCCCTGGTCACGGAGTTCCAGATGGTCGATGCCGACGAAACGGACCCGACCCCGGTTCTGGTCGGCCAGGCGCTGGAGGATGGGCAGCTCGGTCCGGCACGGCACGCACGTCGAGGAGAGGAAGGTGACCACCGTGGGCGAGCCGAAGAAGTCCGACGAGGCGATCGTACGGGACGGATCCCGAAGGTCGGGGAGCACGAAGTCGGGCGGAGCGTCCCCCGGGTGCAGGGCGGGGAACCCGGGCCCGTCGTCGGAGCGAAGGGCGCGGAGGGCGAGGGAGGCGACGACCGACACCAGAGCGGCGACCAGCGCGAGCAGGATCCGGTCCCGGTGGCGGAGGCCACCCGACCGGGTCGGACCGGTGGAGCCGTGCTCGTCCAACTCAGGCGACCGGGCAGATCAGCGGGCAGATCAGCGGGCAGATCACGTTCGAGCCCGCAGCAGGCGCGACGACGGCGACGTGACCGCCGCTGCTCCCGGCCCGGCGGCTGCGACGCTCAGGCCGCGGCCGTGGTGGCGGGAGCTTCGGCCGTGCTGTGACCGTCCGAGCCCATCTCGCCGCTGCCGGCCGCGCCCTGGTCGCTGTGGCCTTCCGTGGCCTTGTCGCTGTGGCCGGTGTCGCTGTGGCCGGTGTCGCTGTGGCCGGTGTCGCTGTGGCCCTTCTCCCCATGGTGCTTGATCGGGGTCTCCCCCTTGATCACGCCAGCCACACCGAGCCCGGCGACGGCCAGGAGCGCCACGATGGTGACCGCCCAGAACTGCTGACGGGTCGACCGGGGTCGGGCCGCCGCCAGGCACCCGCCGATCAGGAAGATCGTCGCCACGACGCCGGCGACGGCGACCGCCCCGCTCTTGGTCGAGGCGAGCAGGATCCGCGACACCGAGATGGCGAGCAGGGCCAGGGTGGCGGTGGCGAGCACGGGAATGGCGATGGGGAGCGTGAGGCGCTCGCTGACCCGGTCCGAGACCCGGCTCACGTGCAGACGGCTCGTCCGGTGGGTGTCGGACAGCCAGAAGAATGCGGCGGCCAGCGCCAGCAGGATGGCGGCGGCGTAGGCGACCAGACCGAGGGCCAGACCGAGGACGGCGACCCCGCCGGCGAGCGCCGCCACGATCGGGGCGGCCGAGGGGGCCTGGGCGTCGGTGCTCGACACCAGGCCGGCCCGGGCGGCGGCGTCGGCCGGGCCACCGGCCTGGATCATGCCCAGACCGACGAGCACGGCGACGACGGCGGCGGTGAACAGGAGGGCCATGGCCAGGCGGTCTGGGGTGGCCGCCATGGCGACGCCGCCGGCGACGAGGGTCACCAGGCTGAGCCCGAACAGGGCGCGGGATCCGGCAGAGGTCACGTCAGGCTCCTACTTGTAGAGGTAGATCGTGGCCCAGGCGCAGGTCCAGCCGGCCAGCCCCAGGTGGACGAGCCAGGCGGCGCTGCGGACCGGGAGCCAGTGGCGCTCGTTGGCGTGGCCGACGAGCAGTCGGGACTCGGAGACGACGATCGCCACCATGGCGACCAGCATCAGGAACACGGCGGCGGCGATGACGGCGACGACGAGCGTGGCGTAGGACGACTCGTTGACCCCGAAGCCGAGCGACCGGCCGAGCGACCAGGCCAGGTTGGCGGCGGCGGCCATGGTCAGCAGGGCCAGCCCGTGGGCGGCGGAGGCCCACGTCTTCTGCCCGGCGCGCGTGGCCACGACGGCGTACTCCATGGCCACGGCGGCGAACAGGGCGGAGAAGAACCCGGTGACGGCGCCGTAGTTGTTGAACTTCATCGCCGAGGGCACGAAGTCGGCGCCGACGCTGTTGCGGACGCTGACGTAGCTGCCGGCCACGGCCGCCATGAACATGGCTCCGGCGGCCACGGCGCACATCACGCCGACGAGGGTGGCGGACCCGTTGCGGGCGTCCTGCGAGGAATCGGCGGCGTTGCCGGCCGCGCTGCCGGCTGAGATGCCGGCCGCGTTGATCGCAGGGGTGGTGGTGGCAGCCATCAGTGGGCCTCCTCCGCTCGGGTGGACGGTCTGGCCAGGGTGGGGACGAGTGCAGCCAGGGCGACGAGGGCCCCGAGACCGATGGCGATCTTGCCGACGCCGGCGAGGAGGTGCAGGTTCTGCACCGTGTCCTCGTCGGTCACCATGGAGGCGGCGGCCGGGCCGACCGCCTGGGCGAGCGCCCCGACGATCAGCAGCAGCAGGGCGAGGCCGGCGGCCGGGGCGGGGAGCGAGCGCCCGTTCACCGTCGGAAGGAGCTCGGCCACGAGCGCCACGAGGGCGACGAGCCCGGCGCCGACGACGAGGGCGTTGGCCACGCCCATCTGGAACGTCAGCACGCCGGCGGAGCCGACCCCGCCGTTGAGCGAGGCGGCGAAGGCCAGCAGGACCGGCGCCGCCACCATCACCGCCGGGGCGCCGATGGCCAGCATGGAGGGGTGCGGCTTGGCTCCCCGGGCCCCGGCCAGGGCCATGAGCAGCACGAGGGCCAGCGGCACGAAGACGAGGGCCGTCGGCCAGCGGGTGGCGGGTGCCGACAGGGCGGTGATCTTCTGGTCGAGGCCGGTCCACGTGGTGAAGGCCAGGGCGCCGGCCGCCCCGAGCAGACCGTTGGCGGCGGCCGGGTTGATCAGCGGGCGACCGGTCCGGCTCACCACGACCTGGGCGAAGGCGGCGATGGCCACGATCGGCAGGACGAAGGCGTCGGGCCGACCCCACGACCACACGGTGTGGGCCCAGGGCCGCAGCGCCCCGGCCTCGTTCATCAGCGTGCCGCCGAAGTGCTGGTCCAGGTAGACGAGGAACAGCCCGCCGACCAGCACCGGGGCCGACAGGACGGTCACGACGGCCCCCACGAAGCTGCCCCAGGCGAAGGGCGGCAGCGATCCGAAGCGCAGACCGGGCGTGCGCTCGGTGACGACCGTGGCGATCAGGTTCGCCGCCCCCAGCGTCATGGCGATGGCCACCAGGATGAGGCTGCCGATGGCCAGCTCGGTGGCCCGGTTGGCGGATCCGCTGGCCGTGAGCGGCTGGGTGAGGGACGGGTTGAACTGGACCGGGCCGTCCTCGACGAGGAACGCCGACACGAAGGTGGCGGCGGCGACCACCCAGGTCCACAGGACCAGCGACTGGACCCGGGGGAAGGCCAGGCGCCGGGCCCCGATGAGCCCGGGCACGGCCATCGTGGCGACGGCCATCCACAGGGGGAGCAGCACGAAGCCCGTCACGGCCCCTTCATGGGCGGCGAAGAGGGGCTGGAGGGAGAACCGGCCGGCATCGTCGAGGTTCACGACGTCGGCCAGGGACCCGTGCACCAGGAAGCCGAGGGCGGCCACGGCCAGCACGGCGACCAGCACGAAGACGAGATGCAGCTGCCCGATGCGCCGGTGGTCGGTCGTGGTGATCCAGCTGCGGCCGGCCGGCTCCGCCAGGCCGCCGAAGACCGCATGCTCGGCGGCCGGGCTGGTGGGGGCGGTGATCGTCATGCGAGCTCCGAGGGTGGGGGCCGGTGAGGTGGGGGCCGGTGAGGGTGGCGAGGTGGTGGACGGCGTCGAGTTGGTGGCGATCAGGTGGAGTGTGCCTGGGCGCGCGCCACCGGATGGGTCGGACCGGGCGATGCTATCCGCGCCGCCCCGCCGGACCGCATCGCGTGGCCGCCGGAGGGTCGGCCCCGGCGCCCCCCTCCATCGGGTCACCCGATCCGTCCGGCCCTCAGCGCACGAGCTGGTCCACCGCGATGGCGATGAACAGGACCGACAGGTACACATTGGAGAAGGCGAAGAACCGGATGGCCCGGCCCGGGGTGCCGTCGGCGGCCAGGCGCAATGCTCCGCCCAGGAAGGCCACGCCCAGGACGGCGGCGGCGACCAGGTAGAGCGGGCCGGTCCGGGCGACGAGCGGCAGGCACGCCGAGATGGCCACGACGATCACGCTGTAGGCGACGATCTGGCGGGCCGTGTCCCGGAAGCTGGCCACGCTGGGCAGCATGGGCACGTTCGCCTTCGAGTAGTCGTCGCGGTACTTCACGGCGAGCGCCCAGAAGTGCGGCGGCGTCCAGAAGAAGATCAGGGCGAACAGCAGCCACGGGGCCAAGGCCATCTCGTTGCGCACGGCGGCCCAGCCGATCAGGACCGGTACGGCACCGGCGGCGCCGCCGATCACGATGTTCTGCCTGGAGGTCCGTTTCAGCCACAGCGTGTACACGAACACGTAGAAGAGGCAGGCGGCCAGGGCCAGGACGGCCGAGAGCAGGTTGACCTGCCACCACAGCAGGGCGAAGGCCAGCGCCTCGATGCCGATGGCGAACACGAGCGCCGAGCGGGGCCGGAGCACGCCGGTGACCAGCGGGCGGTTGCGGGTTCGGTGCATGACCGTGTCGATGTCGCGGTCGATCACCATGTTGATGGCGTTGGCCCCGCCGGCGGCCAGTGCTCCGCCGATGACGGTGACGACCATCAGCCACAGGCCGGGCACCCCCTCCTGAGCCAGGAACATCACCGGCACGGTCGTGATCAGGAGCTGCTCGATGATGCGCGGCTTGGTCAGGGCCAGGTACGCGCCGAGCAGCACGATCAGGCGGTGGCGGGACCGGCCGAGCGCCCCGGAGCGCTCGAGCGGGGCCGAGGAGATCCGGGGCACGGTCGGGGATCGTACCGGCGGCCGTTCGCGTCGATCCCCACGGAACGCCGCTCGGGCGCCGCAGACCCGCTCGGGGCGCGTCCGGTGCGAGGATGTCGGCCATGCCGGTCGAGACACCCCAGCGTGTCGAGCAGCCCGCCACGGGCGAGGACCACGACCTCGACCGCCCGTGGGTGGTCATCGTCTGGAACGATCCCATCAATCTCATGGACTACGTCACCTACGTGATCCAGAAGCTGTTCGGGTACTCCCGGGAGAAGGCCGAGCAGCTGATGTGGGACGTGCACACCAAGGGCAAGGCGGTCGTGTCCAACGGAACCCGGGAGAAGGCGGAGATGGACGTCTTCCGGCTCCACGAGCACGGCCTCTGGGCCACGATGCAGCACGACGAGTAAGACCGACCGGACCGTGATCCGCATGCGCCGCATCGCCCCCCGCCGCGACGGGACCTTCGCCATCCGCCTCCAGACCGAGGAGCGGGCCCTGCTCGCCGCCCTGCCGGGGCAGCTCATGGAGCTGCTCACGGAGGGCGACTCCTCGCTCGCCCGGCTGTTCCCACCGGCCTACGTCGACGACCTCGACCGCGACCGCGAGTTCCACCGGCTCATGCACGAGGACCTCCTGGCGGCCAAGCGGGAGTCGGCCGAGGTCCTGGCTGCGACCGCCGACGCGACCGTGCTCGACGAGGTCCAGCTCACCCGGTGGATGGGGGCGATCAACGACCTGCGCCTGGTGATCGGCACGCAGATGGGCATCGAGGAGCACACCGACATCGAGGACTTCGCCGAGGACGATCCCGACCTCCAGCGCTTCGTCGTCTACCGCTTCCTCACCTACCTGCTGTCGCTCATCGTCGAGGCGCTCACCGGGCGTCTGCCCGAGCCGGCCGAGGAGTGAGCCCGGTGGTCGCCCTGCGTCCCGGTGTGCTGCAGGACCCTGCGGTCGTCACCGAGATCGAGCGGCGCATGGCCCGGGCCGGGCTGCGCTGGACGCGGGCCCGGCGCACCGTGCTCGAGTCCGTCGCCGCCGCCCCCGCACCGCGGTCGGTGCCGGAGCTCCAGGAGGCCATCGGGCGCGACGTTCCGCTCAGCTCCCTCTACCGGGTCATCGGCGATCTGGTGGCGGCCCGCATCCTGATCAAGCTCGAGTTCGCCGAGGGCTTCGCCCGCTTCGAGCTCGACGAGGAGCTCGCCGCCCACCACCACCATCTCGTCTGCACCCGCTGCGGGGCGGTGGCCGACGTCGAGCTGCACGAGTTCGAGGGCGCCCTCACCGACGCCGCCCGGACGGTGCAGCGCCGCACCGGCTTCGCCGTGTCGATGCACCGGCTCGACTTCTTCGGCGTGTGCTCGACCTGCGCCCGCGACTGACGGCCGAGCATCCCCAACGGGATTCGAACCCGTGTTGCCGCCGTGAAAGGGCGGAGTCCTGGGCCACTAGACGATGGGGACCGGGCCGGACCACATCCTACCGGGAGCGCCGACGCGGGCCGGGCCCCGTCGGCCTCAGCGGGCCGGGCCCCGTCGGCCTCAGCGGGCCGGGCGCAGCGCCTCAGCGGGCCAGGCGCTGGGCGACGATCTCGGCGATCTGAACGGCGTTGAGCGCGGCTCCCTTGCGCAGGTTGTCGTTGGAGACGAACAGCACGAGGCCGTGGTCGACCGTGGGGTCCCGGCGGATGCGTCCGACGAAGCTGGGGTCCTTGCCGGCCGCCTCGAGCGGGGTCGGGATGTCGACCACCACCACCCCGGGCGCTGCGCCGAGCAGCTCGGTCGCCCGCTCGACGCTGATCGGCCGGGAGAACTCGAGGTTCAGGGACAGGGAGTGGCCCGTGTAGACGGGCACCCGCACGCAGGTGCCGGCCACCTTCAGATCGGGCACCTCGAGGATCTTGCGGCTCTCGTTGGTGAGCTTGAGCTCCTCGTCGGTCCAGCCCTCGTCACCGCTGTAGGCACCGGCGTAGGGCAGCACGTTGAAGGCGATGGTCTTGGCGAACTTGTGGGGCTCGGGGAAGGTCAGCGCCTCGCCGTCGGTGGCGAGCACCTCGCTCTTGTCGGCCACCGCCTTCACCTGGGTGGCGAGGTCGTCCACGCCCGCCTGCCCGCCGCCCGACACCGCCTGGTAGCTCGACGCGATCATGCGGATGAGCCCCGCCTCCACGTGGAGGGGCTTGAGCACCGGCATCGCCGCCATGGTCGTGCAGTTGGGGTTGGCGATGATGCCCTTGGGGCGGTGGTCGATGGCGTGGGGGTTCACCTCGCTGACCACCAGGGGGACCTCCGGGTCCATCCGCCATGCCGAGGAGTTGTCGACCACCACGACGCCGGCCGCCGCGAAGAGCGGGGCCAGGGCCCGGGAGGTCGACGCTCCGGCGGAGAAGATGGCGATGTCGAGGCCGCTCACGTCGGCCGTCGAGGCGTCCTCCACCGTGATCTCGGTGCCCTTCCAGGGCAGCACCTTGCCGGCGGAGCGGGCCGAGGCGAAGAAGCGGATCGAGTCGACAGGGAACTGCCGTTCCTCGAGGATCCGGCGCACGGCTTCGCCGACCACGCCCGTTGCACCGACGATGCCGAGGTTCACACCCATGGGACTGCTCCTGGAGAGGGGACCGCCAAGTCTCGCGCGGCTCCCACCGGTACCTGCGGGGAAAAGGCGGTCGATGGTGCCCGGGTCAGGCGTCGAGTCGGAACGCCGTGTGCACGGCCTGGACGGCCGTCTCCACCTGGTCGGCGCGGATCACGCAGGACAGGCGGATCGTCGAGGTGGAGATCATCTCGATGTTGACGCCGGCGGCGGCGAGCGTCTCGAACATCGTCGCCGAGACGCCGGCGTTGGTCTTCATGCCCGCCCCGACGATGGACACCCGGGCGATGCGGTCGTCGGCCGTGACCGACTGCGCACCGATCTCCTCGGCGATGGGCCCGCACACGGCGACCGTCACGGGCAGGTCGGCCTTGGGGACGGTGAAGGAGATGTCGGTCGCCCCGTCGTGGCTCGTGTTCTGCACGATCATGTCGACGTTGATGCCGCGGTCGGCGAGCGCCCGGAACAGGCGACCGGCGATGCCGGGGCGGTCGGGCACCCGGGCGACGGTGATCTTGGCCTCCGAGGTGTCATGGGTGATGCCCGAGACGACGGCCTGTTCCATGGACGGATCCTCCTGGCTGATGATCGTGCCGGGTTCCCAGGTGAAGCTGGAGCGCACGTGGAGCTTGACGTTGTGGCGGCTGGCGAACTCGACCGCCCGCAGGGCCACCACTCCGGAACCCGACCCGGCCATCTCCAGCATCTCCTCGAAGGTGACGTGGCGCAGTCGGTGGGCGGCGGGGGCGACCCGCGGATCGGCGGTGAACACGCCGGTGACGTCGGTGTAGATCTCGCAGGAGTCGGCGTTCAGGGCGGCGGCGAGGGCGACGGCGGTGGTGTCGGAGCCGCCCCGGCCGAGGGTGGTGACGTCGTTGTCGGTGGAGACGCCCTGGAACCCGGCGACGACGGGTACGACGCCGTTGGCCAGCGCCTCCCGGATGCGGTCCCCGCGGACCTCGAGGATCTTCGCCCGGCCGTGGGACGTGTCGGTCCGGATCCCGGCCTGGGAGCCGGTGAAGCTCATCGCCGGCACGCCGAGGTCCTCCACGGCCATGGCCAGCAGAGCAGCGGACACGCGCTCGCCCGTGGTGAGCAGCATGTCCATCTCGCGGCTGTCGCCCTTGATCGGGACCTCGCCCTTCTTGGTCGCCTTCTCGATCGGGCCGGTCTGGTTGGTCAGCACGGCGTTGGCGAGGCGGATGAGGTCGTCGGTCGTCTTCCCCATGGCACTGACCGCCACGACGACCTGGTTGCCCCGGCGGACGGTCCGGGCGACGTGGTCGGCGACCGTGCGGATCCGCTCCGGGTCGGCGACCGACGAACCCCCGAACTTCTGGACGATGAGCGCCACGGGGAGCAGACGCTAGCGGCCCCTCCGACGCACGGAGGCGCTCCCGCCGCTCACGGCCGGGTCGTGCTCGACGGCCGGATCGAGGAGGTGGTCGACGGCC
>JBIKWW010000121.1:0-8878 GCA_044356125.1 Acidimicrobiia bacterium | reverse complement strand
TCCAAGCGCGACTGAGCGCGATGGCAGACCGGCACCGGCGGCCGGGTCGGCTCCCCTAACGTTGCCCCTCGTGCTGTTCCAGGCGCTCCCCGGCTTCCGTGACCTCCTCCCGCCCGACACCGACCGGTGGCGGGCCCTCGTGTCGCGCTTCGCCGACCACGCGGCGCGGGCCGGATACGGCGAGGTCGTGCCCCCCATGCTCGAGGACCTCGGGGTGTTCCACCGGATGGGTGAGGCGACCGACGTCGTCACCAAGGAGATGTACGACTTCGAGGACAAGGGCGGGCGACGGGTGGCGCTGCGTCCCGAGTTCACGGCGTCGCTCATGCGGGTGTTCGTGGAGCACCGTCCGGCGGTTCCGTGGAAGGTGTGGTGCTGGGGGCCGGCGTTCCGCTACGAGAAGCCGCAGGCCGGGCGGTACCGGCAGTTCGCCCAGCTCGGCCTGGAGGCGGTCGGCACCTCCGATCCGGGGATCGACGTGGAGGTGATCGCCGTCGCCCACGATCTCTACCGGGATCTCGGGCTGCGTCGCTTCACGCTGAAGGTCAACTCGCTCGGCGACGCCTCGACCCGGGGCCCGTACCTGGAGGCTCTGCGGTCCCACTTCGAGGCGAACCTCGATGCCCTCTCGGCCCAGTCCCGCGTCACCCTCGGCAAGAACCCGCTCCGGGTGCTGGACTCCAAGCGGGACGAGGATCAGGAGCTCGTCGCCGCGGCGCCCCGCATGGCCGACTTCCTCACCGACGAGCTCGGTGGCCACTTCGAGGCCGTGCAGCGTGGGCTGCGGTCCTGCGGGATCGAGTTCAGCGTCGAACCCCGCCTGGTCCGTGGACTCGACTACTACACCCACACCCTCTTCGAGTTCGCCTCCGAGGCCATGGAGGGCGCCCAGAACGCCATCGGGGGAGGTGGCCACTACGACGACCTGGTCGCCCAGCTCGGCGGGCCCGCCACGCCCGGCATCGGATTCGGTCTGGGGATCGACCGGATCCTCATCGCCTGTGACGCCGAGGGTGTGTTCGGGGTGGACTCGGTGGCCGTGGGCCTCGATGCGTTCATCGTGGACACCACCGGCGGGTCCGAGGCCGTCGCCATCACCACCGAGCTTCGCCGGGCCGGCCTGGCTGCCGACCGCGCGTTCGACGGGCGCTCGATGAAGTCCCAGATGAAGGCGGCCGACCGCTCCGGGGCCCGCTCGGCGGTGATCGTCGGCTCCCGCGAGGTGGAGGCCGGGGTGGTCGCGGTGCGTGATCTCGTGTCCGGGGAGCAGGTGCAGCTCGCCCGCTCCGATCTCGCCGCCGAGCTGATCCGCCGACGGGCCTGACCGACGGGCCTGAGCGCAGCTTCTCGCCGCCGACCTGGCCGCGATTGCCGCCCGGACCGGGTCCGCTGTCGGCAAGACTGACGCCCCCATGAGCACCACCTCGACTCCCGCCGGACGCCCGTCCGCCGTTCCCCCGGCGCGTGGCCTGCGCACCGCCTACTGCGGCGAGCTGCGGCCCGATCGGGCCGGATCGGTCGTGTCCGTCTGCGGCTGGGTGGCGAGCCGCCGCGAGCACTCCCAGCACCTCGCCTTCCTGGATCTGCGCGACCACTCCGGGGTCATCCAGTGCGTCGTCGACAACTCCGTCGACGTGCGCTCGGAGTACGTCGTGCGGGTGACCGGCACGGTCACCATGCGCTCGGCCGACACCGTCAACGCGAACATCGCCACCGGTGAGGTCGAGCTGTCCGACTGCACCGTCGAGATCCTCAACGCCGCCGAGCCGCCGGTGTTCCCCATCGTCGAGCGCGCCGGGGCCCCGGCCGTCGACGAGAGCCTGCGCCTCAAGCACCGCTACCTGGACCTCCGCCGTGACCGCATGCAGCGCAACCTACGGGTGCGGGCGGCGGTGAACTCGGCGATCCGCCAGGCCATGGAGCGTCAGGGGTTCGTCGAGGTCGAGACGCCCATGCTGATGCCGTCCACCCCGGAGGGCGCCCGTGAGTTCGTCGTGCCCTCGCGGCTGGCGCCGGGCTCCTTCTACGCCCTGCCCCAGAGCCCGCAGCTGTTCAAGCAGCTCCTGATGGTCGCCGGGACCGACCGCTACTACCAGATCGCCCGCTGCCTGCGCGACGAGGACCTCCGCGCCGACCGCCAGTTCGAGTTCACCCAGCTCGACGCCGAGATGAGCTTCGTCACCCAGGACGACGTCCTCGAGTGCATCTCCGAGGCCGTGCTGTCGGCGGCCGAGGCCGTAACGGGATCGCGCCCCGTCGGGCGGATCCCCCGCATGACGTGGCACGACGCCATGAACCGCTTCGGTTCGGACAAGCCCGACGTCCGTTTCGGCATGGAGCTCATCGAGCTGACCGACGTGTTCGCCGCCACCACCGCCAACGTGTTCCGGGCGCCGTGCATCAAGGCCCTGTGCGTGAAGGGTGGCGCGGCGCTCACGCGCAACCGCATCGACCAGCTCACCGACATCGCCAAGCGCATGGGGGCCAAGGGCCTGGCCTGGTTCCGGGTGCTTGAGGGTGAGGGACGCCCGGCGCTCGAGGGGCCGGTGGTGAAGTTCATGAGCGATGCCGAGCAGGCCGCCACCCTGGATCGCTGCGGGGCCGAGGTGGGCGACCTGCTCCTGTTCCAGGCCGCCGAGTGGTCCGCGGCGTGCACGGTCCTGGGCACGTTGCGCAACGAGCTGGGGCGTCCTCCGGTCAGCGAGGGCGGCCTGCACTTCCTGTGGGTGGTCGAGTTCCCGATGTTCGTCGGCCGCACCGACGAGGGGAAGCCGATTCCCGGCCACCACCCCTTCACCCACCCGATGGCCGAGGACATCGACCGGCTGGAGACGGACCCGTTCAACTGCCGGGCCCAGGCCTACGACCTCGTCCTCAACGGCTGGGAGCTCGGTTCGGGCTCGATCCGGATCCACCGGCCCGAGCTGCAGGCCAAGGTCTTCGAGCTGCTCGGGATCAGCCAGGAGGAGGCCAACCGGAAGTTCGGGTTCTTCCTGAACCCCTTCCGCTTCGGCGCACCCCCCCACGGCGGTTTCGCCTTCGGCATCGACCGGCTCACGGCGATCCTGGCCGGGGAGGAGAACATCCGCGAGGTGATCGCCTTCCCCAAGACGCAGTCCGGTCTGGACCCGATGACGAACGCGCCCACGCCCGTCACCGACAAGCAGCTCGGCGAGCTCGGGCTGCGCACGCTGCCCCCGAAGGCCTGACCGGCCCCGGACGGCACCAGGCGGCAGGCGGGGACCGGCGGTTCGCCCCCGCACGAGCAGGAACCAGGGCTCAAGGGCGGGGCCCCGGCGCGCCGAGGACGAACCCATGCTCGTGCCCGTGGCCCCGGTCGGTCAGCTGGTGGTGGGGATGCGCCGGGTCGTCACCGTCGGGGATCGGCGCATCCTGGTCCTCGTCGAAGACGACGGGCCCCACGCCGTGCTCGACGCCTGCCCCCACCACGGGGCGTCGTTGCGTGACGGCCGCTGGTCCCGCGCCACGATCGAGTGCCCGTGGCACGGCTGGGTGTTCGACGTTCGAACCGGGAAGTGCCTGCACGGACCATCGCGGGCGGCGACGTTCCCGGTCGTCGCCGTGGACGGCACGTGGCAGGTGGACCTGCCCGACGAGGTGAACCTGCTCGACGAGGCGGCGGCGACGCCGGGGCGTTCCTGACCCGACCATAGGATCCGACGGTGCGCCTGCTGCTCGTCGGTCCGCTCCCGGGATCACCCGGAGCCGGGGCCGGGGCCGCGGCGGTCGGTTGGGAGGCGCTCGTCGAGGCGCTGGGGGACCGCGGACACCAGCTCTCGGCCGGTCCGGCGCCGTGGGTCAGCCCGACCTCGCAGGACTTCGACGCCGTGATCGTCACCGGCTCAGCGGCGGTGGGCATCGGACGTCTCGTTCCGGGAGCCGCACCGACCCGGCTCGTGTTCCTCGACGCCGACCTTCCGGCGGCCGCCGACGACGGCGTCGATCCCAGCGGATGGACGGCGCCGCCACGCTGCGCCTACGTGCAGCTCGACCCGGAGCGTGCCGCCGCGGCAGCCGAGGCCGACGCCCGGGCCTGGTCGGTCGAACGGGTCGGTCCCGGCGCCGGGGGACTCCCGAACGCCCCAGCCGTTTCCGCCGTCGGGCTGGCCATCGTCATCGACACGGTCCTGCGCCGCATCCGGGTGCGGGCGGGCCAGTTGGCGACCATCCGCGGCCACGCCGGAGTGGCGGTCGTGACCGGCCCGCACCACCGGGCGCTGGTCGTCGTCCCGTCAACGGGACCGCCCCGGGCCGTCGCGCTGCACTGCCCCCATCAGGGGGCCGAGCTGACGGCGGGCTACGTGCACGCCACCGGCGGCCGGCCGTGGATCGAATGCCCGCTGCACTCCTGGCGCTTCGACCTGGAGACGGGCGCCCGGCTGGTCCGGGACGAACCCTCGTCGGAGCCGTGGGACCGGATCGCCACCTACCCGTGCGCGGTCGACCGCTCGGCGACGGTGTGGGTGGAGTTCACCACCTGACGGGCCCGACCGGTCCGTCCCCAACCCCTGACCCCGGCCCCTAACCTCGACCCGTGCGCGACCAGATCCCCGAGCGGCTGCAGGCCCAGGTCGGCTTCCTGTTGGCGGTGGACTCCCTCAAGTCCGTGATGCGCCAGAGCCCCATCGCCGACGGGTCCCGGCGCGAGAACACGGCCGAGCACTCCTGGCAGCTCGCCCTGGCCGCCACCGTGCTCGCCGAGCACGCCCACGAGCCCGTCGACGTGGCCCGGGTCGTGGCCATGCTGCTCGTCCACGACCTCGTCGAGATCGATGCCGGAGACACCTTCGTCTACGCCGATGCCCACACCAGGGCGGCCCAGGAGCAGGCCGAGGCCGCTGCCGCCGACCGGATCTTCGGGTTGCTGCCCGGCCGGCAGGGCACCGAGCTGCGTGGGCTGTGGGAGGAGTTCGAGGCGCGGGCGACCCCCGAGGCCAGGTTCGCCAAGTCCCTCGACCGGCTCATGCCGATGCTGCTCAACCGGGCCGCCGGCGGGGGATCGTGGAAGGCCCACGGCATCCACCCGGACCGGACCCGCGCCCTGGTCGACGACCACATCCACACCCCGCTGCTCGCCGCCTACGCCCACGCCGTGATCGACGCGGCCGTCGCCGAGGGTGCCTACGGAACGGTCACCGATGGCCTCGGGGCGGGTGACCCCCGGTGAGGTGGACCGTCCACGGGGAGCGTCCGATCTACCGTTCGGAGTGGGTCAGTCTCACGCTCGTCGACGTCGAACCCCCTGGCCACGGCCGCTTCGAGCACCACGTCGTGCGCCTCGACCGGCCCGCCACCGGCGTGGTCGTGCACCGCTCGGCGTCCGACGGGTCGGGTCGGGAGGTGCTGCTGCTGTGGCGCCACCGGTTCATCACCGACACGTGGGGCTGGGAGATCCCGGCAGGCAAGGTCGACGAGGGGGAGAGCCCGGCCGAAGCGGCCGCCCGGGAGGTGCTCGAGGAGTCGGGTTGGCGGTGCGGGGCGCTGGCCTTGCTCACCGAGTACGAGCCGTTCTCCGGTCTCGGCGACAGCCGTTACGTCCTGTTCGCGGCCGAGGGTGCCGAGCCGGTCGGGGCGCCGAGCGACCCGTCCGAAGCCGAGCGCATCGAGTGGGTCCCCGTCGCGCGTCTGCGTGAGGAGATCCGGGCCGGTCGCGTCCCGAACGGCCTGTCGCTGACGGCGCTGCTGTGGTGCATGTCCTTCGGGGTCCTCTGAGGCCGGGCGGGGCGATGGGCGATCTGTTCACGGCCGGTCTGGAGGAGCGCCTCGCCCGGCAGGCTCCGCTGGCGGCCCGTCTGCGCCCCCGCACGCTCGACGACGTGGTCGGCCAGGAGCACCTGCTCGCCCGTGGGCGTCCGCTGCGGCGGCTCATCGAGGCCGACCGATTGGCGAGCGTCATCCTCTGGGGGCCGCCAGGAACGGGGAAGACGACGCTGGCCGGTCTGATCGCCGATGCGACGTCCAAGCGCTTCGTGCCGTTGTCGGCGGTGACGGCCGGCGTCAAGGACGTGCGCGAGACGGTCGAGGGAGCCCGGGAGGCGCTCCGCCTGCACGGACGCTCCACGATCCTGTTCCTCGACGAGATCCACCGCTTCAACCGGGCCCAGCAGGATGCGCTGCTGCCCAGCGTCGAGGACGGCACGCTGGTGCTCGTCGGCGCCACGACCGAGAACCCGATGTTCTCCGTCAACGGACCGTTGCTCAGCCGATCCACCCTGTTCCGCCTCCGGCCCCACACCCCCGAATCGCTCCGCGCGCTGATCATCCGCGCGCTGAGCATCGAGGGGGCAGGCGCCGACGAGGCGGCCATCGCCCATCTGGTCGATCGTGCCGAGGGAGACGGCCGTCATCTGCTCACGGCCCTCGAGGTGGCCATCGCGCTGGCCGACGACCCGGCACGCCCGGAGACCGAACGCCGGCGGGTCACCCTGGCCGACGCCGAGGCGGCAGTCGACGCCCGGGTGCTGCGCTACGGGCCCGATGAGCACTACGACGTCGTCAGCGCATTCATCAAGAGCCTGCGCGGCTCCGACCCCGACGCCGCGCTGCACTACCTGGCCCGCATGCTGCACTCCGGGGAGGATCCCCGGTTCGTCGCCCGGCGTCTCGTGATCCACGCCTCCGAGGACGTCGGCATGGCCGACCCCATGGCCCTCGTCATCGCCGACGCGGCCGCCCGTGCGGTCGAGCACATCGGGATGCCCGAGGCCCAGCTCACCCTGGCCCAGGCGGCGGTCCACATCGCCTGCGCCCCGAAGTCCAACCGGGTCGCCCAGGGCATCTGGAAGGCCATGGCCGATGTCGCCGAACGCCAGGCCGGGCCCGTTCCGCTCCATCTGCGCGACGCCCACTACGCCGGGGCCCGTCGGCTGGGCCACGGCCAGGGCTACGCCTACCCCCACGACGACCCGTCGGGCTTCGTCGAGCAGCAGTACCTGCCCGACGGCCTGACCGGGACCCGCTACTACGAGCCCTCGGAGCACGGCCACGAGGCCCGGGTGGCCCAGCGCCTGGCCTGGCTGCGCGGCGAGGACCCTGCGGCCCCGGGCTGACCGCCGCCGCTCAGCCCGCTGAACCCGGGTTCCGGCGCAGCTTCCGGGCCAGCCAGGCGGCCACGAACCGCTTCCGGTCGCCGACGGTGTCGGCGCCGAGCAGGGCCACGCGGCGGGCGTTGGTGTTGAGCGCCGTCGCCAGCCGGGGCCGTCCGGACAGGGCGAAGGCCACGGCCCCGTACCGACGCGCCGGTGCGCCCGCACCCATGCCGGCCAGGCCGACCCGGGTGGCAACGGAGCGGAAGCCCGCGAACAGCGCACCGTGACCGCCCCGGGCGAACCGATCCTCGATGGCGGCCCAGTCGAGCGGAGCCAGGTCGGTGCGGTGCATCCGGGCAGCGACGTCGACGAGCGCCCGCATCGGGATCGCCCGGGACCGGTGCGCGGCGTCCGAACCGAGGGCGTGCAGCAGCACATGGACCACGGCGACGTCGTCGTCCATCAGGAGGACCGACCCGGAGGGCGACGCCGCTGCCCAGACCGCATCGGTCGGAAGCGTCGACCGCCAGCGTCGGGGCAGGGCGTCGGTGTGGAGCTCGACCGAACCGCTCGTGCCCGCTCGGCACATCGGCGTGAGGTGGTGCTCGGCCCGCAGCATCCGCCCGTCGGGCAGCCTCGGATCGATGGGTTCGAAGCCGATCGAGCGGAGCACCTCGGTGGCCGTTCTGGCGTCCTGCGGCGCGACGAGCAGGTCGAGGTCCCGCATGGAGCGCTGGTCGGTGCGCAGCCAGCCGCGGCGCAGCACGTGTGCGCCCTTCATCGGCACGACGTCGACGCCTGCGTCCCGCAGTGCGGCTGCAGCCTGCTCCATTGCCGCCATGAGCGAGCCGGTGTGGGCGCGTGATGCCTTCCGGGCGACCTGGGCGAACACCGCCGGTTCCACCGACGTCGCCGCGGAGCGGCCCATCGTCATGAGGTGGTCGAGCACCGTGTCGGGCACGGCGGCGATGGCTCCGTGGTGCAGGAGCCGCTCGGCGAGGGTGGTCGTCACGTCGTAGTGGTGGGCGAGCGCCACCAGCTCGGCGATCGCGGTCGGTTCTCGGGGCGGGATCTCCAGGCCGCACACGATCCGGGCGAGCAGCAGCGTGGCCCGGCGTGTCGGTCCAGGGCTCACCGGATCACCGGTCCCAGCGCTTCGAGGAGGGCGACGGCGCCGTCGTCCCCGCCGCCCTCCAGCGCCCAGCCGCGCGCTCCGGCGAGCAGCGCGGCCAGTTCGCGGGCCATGACCCGGTGCGATTCCCCGCTGGGCAGAACCTGGGGGAGGACCCGGGCCAGGGTCTCCCCCGACGGGATCGGCCGGATCCGGGCCGCCGCCCCCACCTCGGACAGGCAGACCACGTGGTCGACGCGTCGGGTTCGCACGCGCCAGTCGATCCCGATCGCCTGCGGGTCGACGGCCAGCAGATCGGTTCCGGCGATGGGATCGCCGGCGGACGCTTGGCGCAGGCGTTCCAGCCGCCCCGGCGTGTCGGCCTTGGCGTGGAAGCGACGGGGGATGCCGAGGGCCAGGCCCTGGCGCACGAGGGTGGTCTCGTCGCTCTGGACCGTCGCCCCCGCCAGGCCGAGCCGGAGGGTGAGGGTCGTCTTGCCGGCCCCCGAGTCGCCCGTCAGCAGGACGGTACGTCCCGCCACCTCGACGAGTGCTCCGTGGAGGCGGACCCAGCCCCGGTCCCGGGCGGCGTCGAAGCACGACTGGTAGACGGACCGGAACACGTGGTCGAGCACGTCGACGGCGGTGGCCGGGTTCGCCACAACCCCCGTGTCGTCGGTCAGGTCCCAGGTGCCGTCGGTTCGCCGGTGGATCCGGA
>JBIKWW010000120.1:0-8895 GCA_044356125.1 Acidimicrobiia bacterium | reverse complement strand
AGCATGTGCGATCTCGCGCGGCTCTCGGCGTTGGGTCTTCACGAAGACGGTCAGGAATACGACGCGCCGACCGGTGCCGATGAAGTCCGTGATCCTCGTGTGGTGCCCGGCGAGCACGAAGCGCAACTCGCGGAGCGAGCCTTGGAGTTGTCGAGTGAAGGGTTCATCGAGAAGTGGTCCGAACTCTGCGAGGCGGTCGACGTTGAAGCGCACGCGGGCTTGTGTGTCCTCGTCGAGAGCGAGGTACCAGTCTCGGACTTCGTCCTCGAGTTCGACCTCACCCCACGCTATAGCGCCGACGCTATCATCGTCGGAGTCGCATGCGACCTGGAGCGGCGGAACCAGCTGTCCTCAGTCGCCTGGAGAGCTCGGTCGCAGACCACAGGGTTAGGCTCACCATGTGCGTGGGGCTCTTGGCGCAGCGGGGGACTGCAGCCTTGTGGGTTGTGGCGGTCGTCTCAATCAGCCTCCGCGTCGGGGCTCCTCCGTGGCGCTGGCCGACCGCTCTTCGAATGGCCTTTCGTCGCGATCCCGAGTGGAAGGCGTTTTGCGACGAGCAAGTCGAAGCGAGGCGGCGCGCTGACGAAAGCGCCAGCGAGTCCGAACGTCGGGGCAGATAGATGGCGTTGAACGGATGCCGTCGACGGTCGTGTCCACCAAGTGTCCACGAACGCTTCCGGACACTCCTCGAAATCGCCGGACTGACAAGAACACGCGATGTGCGGTTCCGCTGTTCAGCGGATTGTCGGCCGCTCAACGGGACGGTATGACACGCAGAGCGGTCACCTGGGGGTCAAGAGGTCGTGGGTTCAAATCCCGCCAGCCCGACCACGAAACCGCAGGTCCGAAGGGGCGTCCCCGGCTACGTTGCCCAGCGATGAACGCCGCTACGGCCGACACGGTCCCGGGTCCGTTCGCTGCGTTCAGGGTCCGGCACTTCGGCCTGGTGTGGCTCAGCGGCCTGCTGTGGCATCTGTGCCGATGGGGGGTGGCGTTCGTGGGGTCCTACCTGGTGAACGACCTGACCGGGTCGCCGCGGCTCGTCCAGTTGGTCGGCACCACGCTCTACGCGCCCCTGCTGATCGGCGGGATCATCGGTGGGGTCGTGTCGGACCGCTTCGACCGGCTCAACACCGTCCGTCTGCAGATGGCCGTGCTGGCCCCGTTCACCTTCGTGATCGGACTCGCCGTGAGGTCCGGTTCCATCGAGGTGTGGATGCTCTACGTGCATCTCTTCGCCATGGGCGTGGGCTGGGTCAGCGACATGACCAGTCGCCGGGCGCTGGTGTTCGACCTCGTCGGCGACGGGCGCGTGGCCAACGCCATGGCCCTGGAGTCGGTGAGCCTGGCGCTCGGGATGGCCTTCGGCGCCCTCGTCGGTGGCTACGCCATCGAGGCCGTGGGCATCGGCGCCGCCTACTTCTTCATCGCCGGGTTCGCCTTCGCTGCGCTGGTCCTTCTGGCGATCGTCGAGCGGCCGGCGGCCCGCCGGAGCGCAACCAGCGCAGCGACCCTGGCCGACATCCGCGACGGCGTCCGCATCGTGCGGCACTACCGGGCCGTGGTCGGTGTGCTCGGCGTGACGATGATCGCCAACCTGTTCCTGTTCTCCTACTTCCCGATCATCCCGGTTCTGGCCGAGAAGCTCGACGCCTCGGCGTTCCTGGTGGGTCTGCTCGCCGGCGGGACCGGGATCGGGATGATGCTGGGCTCGCTGGTGGTGGCCCAGCGCGCCCCTCGACGCCGCGGTCTCGTGTACCTGAGCGGGGCGTTCGCCGCGCTGGCGTTCCTGGTGGCCTTCGCTCTGAGCCCGGTCTACTGGCTGGCACTGGCGATGATCGTGGCCAGTGGCCTGGGGAGCGGCCTGTTCAGTGCGATGCAGGCGACGCTGGTGATGACGGCGGTGCCCGAGGAGGTCCGCGGCCGTGCCCTCGGCCTGCTGTCGATGGCCATCGGCGCGCTCCCCGTGGGCATGTACCTGCTCGGCGAGATCGCCGAGCGCGTCGGTGCCTCAACGGCCATCGTCGTCAGCGCCGCGATCGGCGCCGTGCTGCTGTCGGTCTGGGTGAAGCGGCGCCCTGAGATCCTCACCCTGGAGGGCTGAGGGGCCCCCGCCGGCGGGGACGGGGTCAGCGCAGGCCGCGGTCCGGGCTCACCCGGTCCGGGGCTCGAAGAGGCGCCGCAGCATGGGCTCGTAGTACTCGAGCGTCGGTGTCACGTAGTCCGGGTCGAAGGCGGGTTGGTCGTAGCGGTACGTGAAGGCGTCGGTGAGGTCGTAGTAGGGGGAGTCGCGGTACTGGTCGCGGGTGTTGCGGTCGAGCCCGAGGTGGTGCCAGAAGTAGTAGCCCTGGAAGATGCCGTGGTGCTCCACCATCCAGCAGTGACCCTCCGAGACGATCCCGCGGAGCATGTCGGCGGCGATGACGGGATGGTGCGAGGGGGCGATGGTGTCGCCGATGTCGTGCAGCAGCGCACACATCACGTACTCCTCGCTCTCACCGCCGTTCTCGGCCCGCGCCGCGGTCTGCAGGCTGTGCTGGAGACGGCTCACGGGGAAGCCGCCATGGTCGCTGTCGAGGGCCCGGAGCAGCATGAGCGCGTGTTCGGCGACGCGTCGCTGCGTCTCGGGGGCGTTGCGGGCGATGATCGCCCAGTCCTGGGCGGTGGACTCCTGGAAGGAGCGGAACGCCGCCCGCTCGTGCTCGCCGGAGATGGCAGGGGCCAGATCGGTCATGGGAGGCTCCTTCGTCGGGGGACGGGATCACCGTATCGGGTGGCGCCCCGACGCGCGGCCTTCGCCGGGCCCGACCGCGGGTGTGCCGACGTCGTGCTCAACGCCGACGTGTCGCTGACCCCTGCGGTTGCGCGTCCGGTCAGGGCTTCCACACCATGAGCACGAGGATCACGACCAGCGAGAGGTGCAGCACCACGCTCGTGGCCGCCATCCGCTTGCCGAGTGCCTCGATCCGGGCGAGCTGGGGAGGCGGTCCGCCGGCTGGGGCCGCCTGCTCCAGTTCGAGCAGCAGAGCGTTGAGACGACGGTGGCCCGGCAGCAGCACCGAGTGCGAGACCCCAAGGGTCCCGTCTGTCGGCCGACCCCCGTCTGCCGCCCGACGGGAACCGTACCGCCCAGCGCCGCAGCGTGCCCTGACTGCTGGGCGACTCCCTGAACGCTGGGCGACTCCCTGAACGCTGGGCGACTCCCTGAACGCTGGGCGACTCCCTGAACGCTGGGCAATCGGCCACTTCGGAGCGCGGCGGGGCGTCCAGCCTTCAGTCGAGGTGCCAGCCTTCAGTCGAGGTGCCAGGCCTCGGCGAATCCCCGGGAGCACTCCGCCCCGGGGGTCAACGCCGGCGGCGAGGGATCACGGCTCCCGCCGCCACCCCGATGACGGTGACGACCGCGAACACCGCCCACGGCGCCCGGGTACCCGCCGCCGTCAGGCCGTAGAGCACGCTGAACACGGCCATCCCCGCCCCTAGGAGCAGGCCGGAGATCAGGCCGCGGATGATCCTCGCCGTCCCGTTCACGGTTGCCCCCCGGTGATCGACGCCGCCGCCGGGGCGGCCGTTCCGCTCAGCAGCAGCGAGGCGAAGCCACCCACGCCGGCCAGCATCAGGACGATCCCGCCGAACCACAGGGGCGTGAACGCCGGGTTGCCGGTGATCTTCACCCACCCCGACGCCGTGCACGTGGCACCGTCACCACCGCGCAGCTTGACCTTGACGAAGTACAGGCCGGGCAGCTTGAGCGGAAGCCGGTCCTCGACGCGGTCCTCACCCGACCTGGTGGTGTCGCCGTTCCCGTTGCGGACCGTCCCGGTGACGGTGAACGGCCACGCCTGCAGCGTCCAGCGGCCGTTCTGGATGACCTGGTCGGTCTGGCCCTTCCAGCGCACGGTCCCGTCGGGGTCGACCCGGAACGGGTCGTTCCTGGTGGCCCCCGGCCCCGGCGCGGTGAGCCGGTCGAGCTGCGTTCCGTCGGCCTTCGCCGAGGTGGCCTCGCCCCCACAGCCCTGCGCCGTGACGGCCGGAGCCGACGGGGCGAGGGCGAAGGTGCCGAGCGCGGCAGCGGCCAGCACCGTCAGCCCAGCCGCCATTGGTCGCCATCTTCTCCGGGTCGTTGCTCCGGTCGGGCCGGTGCGGCCCGGACTTCCGTGTCCGTCCATGACGCTCCCCTCAGGGCTGATGTGCCCCTCGGTGAAACGGTACGCGGCCGGTCGTTTCCGAGGCAGGGCCGGACGCCCCGGCTGGAGGCGACCTCCGGCCCGCGGCGGGCAGTGCCGGAACGGACGGACGGCCCGCCGGCCCGCCGTCGAGGCGGCCTGACCGACGGCTCGCCCGTCCCGTCAGCTGGTGACGTGCCGGGCTTCGGTCGGGATGCGGACCTCGCCGGGACGGATCTCGGGCACGGGATCGAGGATGCGGCGGCGTGCCGGCGCAAGGCGGTCGAGCAGGTCCGGGGAGTAGCGGTAGCCGAAACGGGTGCGGCCCCACGAGGGTCCGTAGCGGAAGATGACGACTCGCCGTTCTCCGGTCGGGGTCGTCCGGCTCGAGGCGCCGTGCATGATCGAGTCGACGAACAGCAGCGCGTCGCCGGCGGCCAGATGCACCTCCTCGGCACCGGGCAGCGAGTCCATCCGGTCGCCACGTGCGTAGTCCCCGGCCAGCGGGTGGGGGAGGTTGGACTTGTGGCTGCCGGGCACGACCATGGTGGCTCCGTCCCCGGGGCCGATGTCGGTCAGGGCGAGCAGCACGTTCATCTGTCCGCAGCGGAACACGCCGTGCTCGTGGCGGTACTGGGTGCGCATCGCCGCGTGGTGCCCACCTGAGTGGACCGGGTGGTGCCCGCCCGAGCGGCGGATCGAGGCGATGCACTCGTCGATGAACAGGCCCTCGACGTAGCTGCGCTCCTCACCGGCGTAGTGGCGGGCGTGCTCGATCCAGCCGGGGTGGTCGATCAGTTCCTCGAAGGCCGGATCGAACTCGACGCAGTTGTGCAGCTCGAAACCGGTGTCGCCGGTGTAGTCGCGGCGCTGGGCGTTGCCGACCCACTCGCCCGGCTCGAGCGGCGGCATGCGGTCGAACGCGTCGTTGAGGCGCGTCAGCAGCGTGGTGTCGATGGCGCCGCGCACCACCAGGTAGCCGCGCAGGTCGAACAGGAAGTCGTCGATCGGAGTGGGACCCATCGCCTTCCATCATGCCCGTTGGCGTTCGACCGGTGAGCAGCGGCGCCCGGTCCGCAGCCGGGTTGGCGGCCCGTTCACGGCCCGGTCAGCGGTAGGTGTTGTTGCTGGTGTGATCGCCGGCCAGCCAGCGGGCCAGTTCGCGGTGGGCGTCGGTGCGGCGGTCGGCGTTGATCCGCTCGACGTCGGGGTGGTCGGCGGTGAGCTCGACGAGCAGGCCGTTGGGGTCGCGCACGTACAGCGACCGGCAGTAGCCGTGCTCGAGCACGAAGGTCTGCGGCTCGGTGTAGCCGGCTGCGGCCAGGCGCTGCTCCACCCCGTCCTGCTCGGCGCGGTCCACCTTGAGCGCGATGTGCGAGAACGGCGTCTCGGGCATGGGCGGCCCGAACAGCTCCTGGTCGTTCGGGTCGGCGAACTGGAAGAACGCCAGCGCACTGCCGTCGGCGAGTCCGAAGAACGTGTGGCAGTAGACGCGGACGGCTCCGAAGAGCTCGTCGGACTCGCACCACGTGGCCACGAGCGGGAAGCCCATGAGGTCCTCGTAGAAGGCCCTCGTGGCCTCCTGGTCCCTGGTCACCCAGGCGTTGTGGTGCAGTCGGGCGGCGGTTGGCGCGGGCATCGACATGGGGTCCTCCTCGGGGGACGGGGTCGGCAGCACGATCGACGGTACCCGACGGCCCTCCGTGCGATGCTGACCCCGTGACCAACGCCCACCGGCTCATCCCGACGACCATCGTCGGCAGCTACCCCCAGCCGACCTGGCTCGTCGATCCCGCCGAGCTGGTGCGCCGGGGTGTTCCCCGGACCAGGGCCGAGGCCGTCTGGCGGCTCGAGGGCGACGATCTGGTCGACGCCCAGGACGCCGCCGCCCTGCTGGCCATCAACGACCAGATCGAGGCCGGCCTGGACGTCGTGACCGATGGCGAGGTCCGCCGCGAGAGCTACTTCAACCACTTCGCGAACTCGCTCGGAGGCGTGGACCCGGATCGGGTGGGGGAGCAGACGAACCGCATCGGCACCCGGTCCTCGGTGCCCCTCGTGACGGGCCCCATCACCTGGACGGGACCGGTCGAACGGGGGGCGGCGGCGTTCCTGCGCAGGGCCACGGCGGGCCAGGTGAAGGTCACCGTCCCCGGCCCGTTCACGCTCAGCCAGCTCGCCCAGGACGAGTACTACGGCGATCAGCGGGCTCTGGCCCTCGCCTATGCCGACGCCGTCCGCTGCGAGCTCCTGGATCTCGCCTCGCTCGGCATCGACGTGGTCCAGATCGACGAGCCCTACCTGCAGGCCAATGCCGACGCCGCCCGGCGCTTCGCCGTGGAGGCCATCGACCGGGCGCTCGACGGTGTCCCGGCGACCACCGTCGTGCACACCTGCTACGGGTATGCGATCTACGTCAAGGACAAGTCCTCGGGGTATCCGTTCCTGGCCGAGCTCGCCTCGTGCGCGGCCGATCAGATCTCCATCGAGTACGCCCAGCCGGCGCTCACCCCCGACGTGCTGCGGGCCCTCGGCGGCAAGACGGTCATGCTCGGTGTGCTCGACCTCTCGACCGAGGAGATCGAGCGCCCCGATGCGATCGCCGCCAAGCTGCGTGCAGCGCTCGAGGTCGTGCCCGCCGAGCGGCTCGTCGCCGCCACCGACTGCGGGATGAAGTTCCTTCCGCGACGGGTCGCCCGGGGCAAGCTCCGGGCGATGGCCGAGGGGGCCGCGATCGTGCGGGCCGGGCTCTGACGAGTGAGGAAGGAACGGTGAGGGGGAGGGAACGGTGAGCGGGGGCCTCGTCGGGTTGCTCGACGACATCGCCGCGCTGGCCAAGCTTGCCGCCGCGTCGATCGACGACGTCGGCGCCGCCGCCGGCAAGGCGGGCGTCAAGGCAGCCGGCGTGGTCGTCGACGACACCGCCGTCACCCCCGCCTACGTGCACGGGCTGGCGGCGGAGCGGGAACTGCCGATCATCGGGCGCATCGCCGTCGGATCGCTGCGGAACAAGCTCCTGCTGATCCTCCCCGCCGCCCTGCTGCTGAGCGCCCTGTCGCCGGCGCTGGTCGAGGTCATCCTCATGTGCGGCGGCACCTATCTCTGCTTCGAGGGGGCCGAGAAGATCCTGCACCGGGTCGGCGGCCACGGTGACGGCGCCGACGACCACGAGGTCCCGGCCGTCGTCCTGGGGGCCGAGGCCGAGGAAGCGACGATCCAGGGCGCCATCCGCACCGACCTGATCCTGTCGGCCGAGATCATGGTGATCGCCCTCAAGGAGGTCATCGACGAGGGGCTGGCGTCGAGGGCGGCGATCCTGGCGATCGTGGGGGTGGCGATCACCATCTCCGTCTACGGCGTCGTCGCCCTGATCGTGAAGATGGACGACATCGGGCTCCACCTGGTCGAGCGCGGCCGGGGCGCACTGCCCGCCATCGGGCGGTCGCTGGTCGTGGGGATGCCACGCGTGCTGACGGGTCTGTCGGTGGTGGGCACGGCGGCGATGGTGTGGGTGGGAGGCCACATCCTGGTGGTCGGTACCGACGAGCTCGGCTGGCACTGGCCCCACGAGCAGGTTCACCATCTGGAGGAGGCCGTGCACGGTGCGGGCGCCCTGGGCGGCGTGGCCGGCTGGCTGGTCAACACGCTCGTGTCGGCCGCCGTCGGTCTGGCGGTCGGCCTGATCGTCGTGCGGGTGGTCGCCGTCGTCGCCCGTCGTCGGGGTCGGACGGATCCGCGCTGACGCCCCCGGGCGGTCGGGCGAAGGTCCGGTCAGCCGGCGGCAGGCGGGGTGATCACGGCGAAGCTCGCCGTGGCGCTGGCCACCAGTCGTCCGGATGCGTCCAGGGTGCGGGCCTCCAGGTGGATGATGCGCCGTCCCGCGGCCATCACCGTCGCCTCGGCCCGGAGCTGCTCCCCCCGGGCGGCGCTGTGGAAGCGGGTGTGCATCTCGATGGTGGCGCACAGGTTCGGCGGCTCCACGACGGTCATGACCGCCGCTCCCATCGCCGTGTCCATCAGGGTGAAGGCGACCGCCCCGTGGGGGATGCCGTAGGGGTTCATGTGCCGGGGTCCGAGGTCCAGGGTGGCCACCGCCCGGCCGTCGCTGCGTTCGATGGTGAACCCGAGCCACTCCTGGAGCGGGAACGCGGGCGACGAGGATGACATCGACATGGCCGAACCCTACCGAGGCCGACCCGGGCCGACCCGGGCCCGACCCGGCTGACCGGCCGAACCGCTCGTGGCGCGATGCTCGCTCCCGT
The DNA here is from genome assembly GCA_044356125.1 of Acidimicrobiia bacterium. Classification (GTDB taxonomy): domain Bacteria; phylum Actinomycetota; class Acidimicrobiia; order Acidimicrobiales; family JANYDT01; genus JBIKWW01. The sequence continues at coordinate 467 of JBIKWW010000120.1, read as the reverse complement.
TGAGCGCCGTCGGCCCGGTCACCGCTAGCTTCCCGGTCGACACCGTCGGAATCGGGGAGCGAACGTCATGGCGAGCAGGAACGCGGCATCGGCGGTGGCGGCGGTGAGCGCGTTCCCGTTCGGATCGGCGACGCAGCTCGCCCGGGCCGTGCGGTCCCGGCAGGTGAGCGCCGTGGAACTGCTGAAGGCCTACCTCGAACGCGTCGACCGCCTGAACCCGGCGCTCAACGCGATCGTGGTCGACGACCGGGACCGGGCGCTCCAGCAGGCCCGGGCGGCCGACCGGGCACTGAAGGCGGGTCGGCCCGTCGGCCGGCTCCACGGCGTGCCCATGACGGTGAAGGAGAGCTTCAACGTTCCCGGGCTTCCGACGACCTTCGGCCATCCGGCGCTGAAGGAGAACCTCGCCGCCGAGGACGCCGTCGTGGTGTCTCGCCTGCGGGCGGCCGGTGCGGTCATCTTCGGCA
>JBIKWW010000119.1:0-8899 GCA_044356125.1 Acidimicrobiia bacterium | reverse complement strand
GCCCGCCTCGACCCCGCCGTCGTGCACCCGTGGCCGTGGCTGCGCCCCCCGGCCGCCGGGTCGCTCGCGTCGTTCAGTGCCTGGAACGACCGGCGGCCTGCTGGACGGCCCGCCACACGCGCTCGGAGGTGACCGGGATGTCGACGTGGCGCACCCCGAGGTGGGCCAGCGCGTCGACGACGGCGTTCTGGACCGCCGGGGTGGCGCCCACCGTGCCGGACTCCCCGATGCCCTTGGCCCCGAGCGGGTTGATCGGCGTGGGCGTCTCCTGCGGGCGCCGCTCGAAGCTCGGCAGCTCGGCCGCCGACAGGAACCCGTAGTCGGCGAGGGTGGAGGTGAGCGGGTTGCCGTCGGCGTCGTAGACGAACTCCTCCATCAGCGCCTGGGCGATGCCCGACGCCACGCCGCCGTGCACCTGGCCGGCCACCAGCATCGGGTTGACCATGATCCCGCAGTCGTCGCAGGTGACGTGGCGCAGCAGGGTCACGCGCCCCGTCTCGCGGTCGACCTCGACGACCGCGAGGTGCGTACCGAACGGGAAGGCCGAGCCGTCGGGTTTGAAGTCGGCCTCGGCCAGCAGTTGCTCGCCCCGGCCCGTCGAGGCCGTGGCGACGTCGGCCCACGTGCGCGACACCGACGGTGAACCGGCCACGGCGAACCGGCCGGAGGCCGTGTCGAGCACGACGTCGTCGGCGCTCGCCTCCAGCAGATCGGCGGCGATCTGCCGGGCCCGCTCGACGAGGGACTCACTGGCCAGCTTCACGGCCGAGCCACCGATCTGCAGCGATCGGGATCCGCCGGTACCGCCGCCCCGGGCCACGAGGGCGGTGTCTCCGTGACGGACCTCGATGCGGTCGAAGGGGATGCCGGTGAGGTCGCTGGCGATCTGGGCGAAGACGGTGTAGTGGCCCTGACCGTGGGGTGACACGCCGGTCAGCACGACGGCCGACCCGTCGGGTCGCACCTCGATCGAGCCGAAGTCCGGCGCTCCCATCGGGTTGGTGATCTCGATGTACGACGACCATCCGAGCCCGAGCAGCGGCGCGTCCGGGTCGGCGCGGCGGCGGGCCTGCTCGGCGCGCAGGCCGGCGTGGTCGACCTGGGCCAGGACCTGGTCCAGCGCTCCCTCGTAGTCGCCCGAGTCGAGCGTCGTGCCCGTGGCGTTGGTGTAGGGGAACTGATCGGGTCGCACGTAGTTCCGCCGCCGCACCTCGGCGGGATCCATGCCGATCTCGGCGGCGAACGCGTCGATCATGCGGTCCACGATCTGGGCCGCCTCGGGTCGCCCGGCGCCACGGAACGCCCCCACGGGCACCGTGTTGGTCACCACCGACACGGTGGACACGTCGACCCGGGCGATGTCGTAGGGGCCCGACGCGAGATTGCGGGCGAAGATCGGCAGGATGCAGCCGATCTCGGGGTAGGCCCCGCCGTCCTGGATCACCCGGGAGCGCAGGCCGAGCACGCGGCCGTCGCGGGTGCCGCCGATCGTCGCCGTGATCGCCTGGCCCCGCCCGTGGACGAGGCCGAGCATGCTCTCCGAGCGCGTCTCGACCCAGCGCACCGGGCGGCCGAGCCGGCGGGCGCTCATGGCCACCACGACGTCCTCGGGGTACATCCCGTTCTTGGCCCCGAACCCGCCGCCGACGTCGGGGGTGATGACGCGCACCTGCGACTTCCCGATCCCGAGCGCGGCGGCCAGCCCGTCACGCGTGCCGTGTGCCCCCTGGTTCTCCGACCACTGCGTCAGGTGCTCCACGCCATCGACGGTCGACCAGCTCGAGATGACCGCCCGAGGCTCCAACGGCGCCGGCGCCATGCGCTGGTTGCGGAAGGAGAGCTCGACGGTGACCTCGCAGCCCTCGAACACGTCGGCCCCCGACCCGGGCATGGCGAACACCGTGTTCGTACCGGCCTCGGGGAACAGCAGCGTCTCGTCCGTCAGCGCGTCGTGCACGTCGACGACCGCCGGGAGGGGATCGATCTCGACGATCACGGCAGCGACCGCGTCCACGGCCTCGGTGTGGCTGGTGGCGACGACGACCGCGATCGGCTCGCCGACGAAGCGCACCCGGTCGGCGGCGAGGCGGGAACGCAGCATCCTGGCGTTGAACATCGGCATGCCCGGCTTGTTGGGCTCGATGCCGAGATCGGCGGCCGTGTACACGGCGACGACACCGGGCATCGCCGCCGCCTGGCGCACGTCGATCGACGTGATGACGCCGTGGGCGTACTGGGACCGGACGAACGCGGCGTGCAGCGCATCGGCCATGGGGAGATCGGCGACGTAGGACCCACCCACGGTCAACAGGGCAGGGTCCTCCTTCCGGATGACGTTCGTTCCGAGCATGCTCATGGTGATCTCCGGTTCTGGCGGTCGATGGTGCACACCCAGTCTGGCGGGTTCAGCGGGCCCGTCGGCGGTGCTCCCGAGGCTTCGTGCCGGTGTCGAAGCCGATCAGCTCCTCCACGGCGACCCTGACGTCACCGAGGGCATCGGCGAACAGGGGGTGGCGCGGGTCGCCGGGGCGCCAGACCAGAGAGATCGTGCGGCCGACCCCGGTCGGTCGGAGGGGCCGGGCGACGAGGCCGGACCCCGCCCGGGCCTCGACCGCAACGGCTGACGCCGGGAGCAGGGTCGCCGCATCGCTCGTGGCGACCATCTGGGCGAGGACCGACAACCCGGTGTCGTGGATCTCACGGAGACCGGCGGACCCGGCCAGGCGGCACACGGCCAGCGCGTGCTCCCTCAGGCAGTGGCCGTCCTCCAACAGGAGGATCTCCACGTCGCCGAGCTCGTCGACGGCGACGTGGTCCCGGCCGGCGAAGGGCCCCTGCTCGGCGGTCGCCACCACGAAGGGCTCGAATGCCACGTGCTCGACGTGGAGCGTTCCGGTGTCCACCGGCATCGCCAGCAGCCCGAGGTCGACCCGGCCTTCCGTCGTCGCTGCCACCAGGTCGGCGGTACGGAGCTCGGACAGCTCGAGCTGGGCTCCCGGCCAACGTCGGCGGAGCCGTCGGGCCACGGAGGACAGCAGGTACGGGGCGATGGTGGGGATGGCGGCCACGCGGAGGACCCCGGCGACGGTGTGGCGGTGGGCGTGCGTGGCGAGGACGAGATCGTCGACTGCTCGCAGGATGGCCCGGGCCCGGATCAGGACCTCGGCGCCAGCGTTGGTCGGCGCCGCCCCGGTCCGACCACGCTCGAACAAGGTGATGCCGAGGCGGTGCTCCAACTCGGCGATCTGGGCTGACAGACCCGGCTGGGACACGTGGCACCGGGCTGCAGCCCGGCTGAAGCTGCGCTCCTCGGCCACGGCCACGGCGTACTCGAGCTGTCGGAGCGAAGGGCGATTCACAGCTGCAGATTATGGATAGCTCAACAACCATTCATTGGACGGATGGACTCCCCGACCGCACCATGGGCCCATTCAACGGTCCATTCAAGGGTCCACGAACCCGACGAACCCGGCGACCAGTCGAACCACTCGATCGAAGGAGATCACGATGTCTGATCCGACCCCCACGGGCTGCCCGTTCTCGGGCCCGCTGCGAGGCACCACGAACCAGGACTGGTGGCCGAGCCGGCTCGACCTCCGGGTGCTCCACCGCAACCCGCCCGCCGGCGACCCGATGGGCGCCGACTTCGACTACGCCAGCGAGTTCGAGACGCTCGACCTCGCCCAAGTGGCTCGGGACATCGAGGCGGTGATGACGACCTCGCAGCCCTGGTGGCCCGCCGACTACGGCCATTACGGCCCGTTGTTCATCCGCTTGGCCTGGCACAGCGCCGGGACCTACCGCATCAGCGACGGACGCGGTGGAGCGGGTGCCGGCATGCAGCGCTTCGCGCCGCTGAACAGCTGGCCTGACAACGCCAACCTCGACAAGGCCCGCCGCCTGCTCTGGCCGGTCAAGCAGAAGTACGGCCGCAAGCTGTCCTGGGCCGATCTGATGGTGCTGGCGGGCAACGTCGCGCTGGAGTCGATGGGCGTTCGGACCTTCGGGTTCGCCGGTGGCCGAGCCGACGCCTGGGAGGCCGACGACACCTACTGGGGTCGGGAGACGACCTGGCTGGCCGACGAGCGCCACCGCGGCGACCGTCACCTCGACGAGCCGCTCGGTGCCGTCCAGATGGGGCTCATCTACGTCAATCCGGAGGGCCCCGACGGCCACCCCGACCCATTGGCCTCGGCCCGCGACATCCGGGAGACGTTCCGCCGCATGGCCATGAACGACGAGGAGACCGTTGCGCTGATCGCCGGCGGGCACACGTTCGGCAAGGCCCACGGCGCAGGCGGGGCCTCGCATGTCGGACCCGAGCCCGAGCGCGCCGGGATCGCCGAGCAGGGCTTGGGGTGGACGAGCTCGTTCGGTCGCGGCTGTGGTGAGGACACCATCACGAGTGGGCTGGAAGGGGCGTGGACCACCAACCCGATCCGCTGGGACAGCGACTACCTCGAGCTGCTGTTCTCCCACGAATGGGAGCTCGTCACCAGCCCGGTGGGAGCCCGGCAGTGGGCACCGAAGCACGGTGCCGGGGCGGGAACGGTCCCCGACGCCCACGATCCGACCCGTCGGCACGCTCCGATGATGCTCACCACCGATCTCGCCCTCCGGTTCGACCCGGACTACGAGCGGATCGCCCGCCGCTTCCTCGAGCATCCCGACGAGTTCGCAGAGGCCTTCGCCAAGGCCTGGTACAAGCTGACCCACCGGGACCTGGGCCCCTTCGGTCGCGGCAAGGGTGCGCTGGTGCCCGCCGAGCCGCAGATCTGGCAGGACCCGGTGCCGCCCGTGGACCACGAGCTGATCGACGCCGCCGACGTCGAGCTGCTCAAGGCGTGCATCCTCGCTGCAGGGCCCACGGTTCCCCAGCTCGTCGCCACGGCCTGGGCGTCGGCATCGACGTTCCGGGCGACCGACCACCGCGGCGGTGCCAACGGGGCCCGCATCCGCCTCGAGCCGCAGCGGAACTGGGAGGCCAACGACCCGGCCCGCCTCAGCGAGGTGCTGCGCGCGCTGGAGGGCGTCAAGGCGGAGTTCGACGCCGCCCAGAAGGGCGGCAAACGGGTCTCCATGGCCGATCTCATCGTGCTCGGCGGATGCGCCGCGATCGAGTCGGCCGCTCGGGCCGGCGGCCACGCCGTGACCGTACCGTTCAGGCCCGGGCGCACCGACGCGACACCGGAGCAGACCGATGCCGCGTCCTTCGCCGTCCTCGAGCCGACGTTCGACGGGTTCCGCAACCACCTCCGGGCGGGTCACCAGGCACGGGCCGAGGAACTGCTTGTCGAGAAGGCGCTGCGCCTGTCGCTGTCCGCTCCGGAGATGACGGTCCTCCTCGGGGGCATGAGGGTCCTCGATGCGAACACGGGCGGATCCGGCCACGGCGTGTTCACCGATCGCCCCGGGACGCTCTCCAACGACTTCTTCGTCGAGCTCCTCGATGTCGGAACGGTGTGGACCGCGACCGATGCCGACGAGGAGTTCTTCGAGGGCCGTGACCGGTCCACCGGCGAGCTGAGATGGACCGCCACGCGGGTCGACCTCGTGTTCGGATCGGACTCCGTGCTGCGGGCACTGGCCGAGGTGTACGCCTCCGCCGACGCCAGCGGGAAGTTCGTGTCGGACTTCGTGGCCGCTTGGGTGAAGGTGATGGATCTCGACCGGTTCGACTGAGCGCCGGTGGTGGGCGGCAGCTGCCGCCTCGCTGTTGCTGCCAGGCGCTATCCGACGACGGGGTGCTCGCCCACGAACAGCCGGGTGCGGCTGCGGACGTGGGCCATCGAGTCGGCGGCGACGGCCCGACCGAGGTCGGTGGCGTAGGCCGCGTCGAAGTCGGCGCGGCTGTCGAACCAGAGCTCGGACACGCCGTCGACATCCGTCGCATCCTCGACCAGGTTGAACGTGATGCGCCGCACGCCGGGAAGCTGCGCGGCGAGGGGCGCGTGCTCCTCGAGCCACCAGTGGCGGAAGTCGGCCGCCGTCATGTCGTCGCGGCGGGCCAGCAGGATGATCGCCTTGAAGCTCATGACGGCTTGACGATCCGGTGGAGGGGCCGCCCGCCGACGGCCAGCGCCAGCACGGCGAGGACCTCGTCGGGGCGGGGCGCGTCGTCGACGGTGATGGCGATCGCGTCCATCTCGTCGAAGGCCCAGATGTCATCGCAGTTGGTCAGCGGCGCCACGATCCGGGTGCCCGGTCCGCCGAGGAGCTTCGTCGACGGGATGATCGCCGGGCCCCGCCCCAGTCGGGCCCGCACCGGGGCGCCGAAGCGCGGGTGGATGAGCGCGGCGGCGTGCTCGATCTCACCGTCGGTCCCGACCACGGCGGCCTTGCCGTAGGCGCTGACGTCGGCAGCGTCGACCCCCAGCGCCGCCAGCGCCTCGTCGACGAGCACGGCGCCGAGCTCGGCCCCCAGCTCGACGAGCGGGGCGAGGTCCTCGACGAGGCGCCCGGCCCAGGGATTGGTGATCACGACGCCGGTGGCCACCTTGCGGCGCAGGCCCGGCACCGGCCGCCCCATCTCGACGCGAGTCGTCTCGACGACCGACACCACCTTGCGGATGCTCAGCTCCATGGACCGACCGTATCCCGGCTGCTCAGCGCGCCGTGGGGGGCACACCGACCCGGTGGCCGCCGTGCTGCTCGTTGGAGGCGTGCGTGTCGAGCAGTTCGACCACTTCGGTGACGAGCCCGTCGCGGGTGTGGGCGAACAGGACGTACTCCACGTCGTAGCGGTGACCCCGGCGCGAGACGGCGTGGAAGTCGAAGCGCACCACCGAAGCGGGCCCGCTGCCGACCTCGTCGTGGATGTCGACGGTCACCGAGCCGGGTTCGTAGAACTTGGTGAACACGGCCCGGTTGAACGCCACCACCGCGTCGGCGCCCACGTGCGGGCCGGCGATGTTCGGGGCCAGCGAATGGTTCAGCCGCCAGGTGACCGCCGGGTCGTACATCGCGGCCATCGCCTCCACGTCACCGAAGGCTTCGACCAGGCGGCGGGCGGGTGTCGGTGCGGCTGGCGGCGTGTCGCTCATGACCGGAGCGTACCGAGGGGCCCGGCCCGCCTCGGCGGGACGCGGCCGAGCGTCGGCCTCCGTTGCCGAGCGGCCTGCCCCTCGTGACGCCCTTGAGCCGGACGAGTCGCCCTAGTGTCAACCGAGGGCGTAGCGCCGAGGAACGGGAGACGAGATGCGGATCGTGGTGTTCGGAGTCGGTGCCGTCGGAGGGGTCATCGGTGGGCGCCTCCATCAGTATGCCGACCGGCACGGTCACGACGTGGTGTGCATCGCCCGTGGAGCGCAGTACGACGCCATGGAGGCCCGAGGGCTCCGGGTCCTGTCGCCCGATGGTGAGGTCACCGTCAGGGTCCCCGTGGTCCGCGACCCGGAGGAGATCACGTGGACCGGTGGTGAAGTCGTGATCCTGGCCATGAAGACGCAGGACACCGCAGCGGCACTGGTGTCGCTGCAGGCTGCAGCCGGCCGGGCTGCTCCGTCGCTGGCGATCGCCTGTGCCCAGAACGGAGTCGAGAGCGAGCGCCTGGCGCTCCGTCAGTTCGACGACGTGTACGGGATCTGTGTGCTGCTGCCCTCGACGATGCTGATCCCCGGAGAGGTGGTCACGAACATGACGCCGCTGAGCGGTGTTCTCGACATCGGGCGGTTTCCGTCAGGAACCGATGAACGGGCCGAGTCGATCGCTGCCGCCCTGCGACATTCGGGATTCGGGTCGGAGGCCAACCCGGCGATCATGCGGCGCAAGTACGCCAAGCTGCTGTTCAACCTCGACAATGCGATCTCGGCCGCCTGCGGCCGGGAGGCGAGAGGGTCGGACCTGTACCGCCGGGCCCGTGCCGAGGGTGTGGCCTGCCTGGAGGCGGCCGGAATCGACTGGGAGACCCACGAGGAGGAGCAGGCCCGACGCCAGGGAACAACCGTCCGACAAGTGGAGGGGCAGACGCAGACGGGAGGGTCGACATGGCAGAGCCTCGCCCGCGGCACTGGTTCGACGGAGGTCGACTACCTCAACGGGGAGATCGTCCTGCTGGGTCGGCTCCATGGGGTTCCGACGCCCATCAACGCCGGCCTGTGCCGGATCCTCCGGGACCTCGCGTCACGGCGCGGTGGACCCGCCGCGATGACGCTGCCCGAGCTCGAGGCCGAGTTGGGAGTCCCCGCCGGCCTCTGAGTGCCCCGGGTTCTACTGCTCGGCCAGGTCCGCCCGTAGGGTGGCGTTCGGGTCGGTCGTACCGTCGGCCCCGACCTCGACCCGCACGCGGTGCAGGGTCCCGGTGAAGGGGAACGGTGGCGTGTAAGCGTCGCTCACCGGATTTCCACCGTCGCGCCCGCAGTGCACCCCACCGGTCATGGTGATCACCGGCCACGTCTTGGGGATGTCGACCGAGGCCACCTCGACGCCGTCGATCCACAGTGACCCGGTGCCGCATCGCGGTCCGGTCCGGCTGAACCGGTACTCGAATGTCTGCCGACCGGGCGGAACCGGGCGGGGGGCGCGGGCACGATGGCGGATCCGCTCCGAGAAGGAGTACTCGTAGCAGAGGTGGCCTTCGCCGTCGAGGTACATCACGTACCCGGCGAACCGGCTACCCGCCGTGAGCAGGACCCCGGAAGCTCCCTCGGATGGGATGTCGACCTCGGCCGCGATGCGGTGGGAACGGTCGGTGATATCGGGGCCGCGAGTCCGGTCGATCCGGGACATCCCCGGGTCGTAGGTGTAGGTACGACGGGCGCGGGCGGCGACGTTGGCGGCCGCCCGGGCGAACTCACGGTCGTCGAGCGGCAGCATGTCGAAGCGGGCCGCCTCCGCCCACCAGCGCTCGATCATCTCCCTGAGCTTCGTCGGGTTCGCGTCGGCGAGGTCGTGACACTCC
>JBIKWW010000118.1:0-8923 GCA_044356125.1 Acidimicrobiia bacterium | reverse complement strand
TCTGACCGTCGATCTTCTGACCGTCGATCTTCTGACCGTCGATCTTCTGACCGTCGATCTTCTGACCGTCGATCTTCTGACCGTCGATCTTCTGACCGTCGAGCGGGGGTCGCCGGCCCGAGCGCTGCCGCACCCAGGCCAGGCCGGCGTCGACGATGCCCGTGCGGGCCTGGACCAGCGCCAGGCGGTAGCCGACCATCAGGACGAGCAGCCCGCCCATGCCGTCGAACCACCAGTGGTTGCCGGTCACGACGATCACGAACAGCGTCGCGAGCGGGTAGCAGATGACCAGCAGCCGCACCAGCCCCCTCCGGGCCAGCGGCCAGAACGCCACCACGCACCACAGCGACCATCCGATGTGGAGGCTCGGCATGGCGGCGTACTGGTTCGAGATCTGCTGCATGGCGCTGTCCCGGAACGACCACAGGCCGCCGATCTCGGCCAGCGTGTCCATGAACCCGTACTCCGGCGGCATCAGCCGGGGCGGCATCAAGGGGAAGAAGAAGAACCCGATCAGGGCCAGGCCCGTCGTCCACATCAGCGTGTTGCGGATGCGCGGATAGCGGCCCGGCATGGCCCGGTAGCACCAGACCAGCGCGCCGATCGTCACGATGAAGTGCAGCGACCCGTAGTAGACGTTCGAGGCCCGGATCACCCACCGCCAGCGCAGGAAGAAGTCCTGGACGGACTCCTCGTGGTAAAGGCCCATCCAGCGCTCGAGGCGGATGATGCGCCGGGCGTTGTTGAAGGCGTGCACCACACCGACACGCTCGGAGCCCTGGGTGTTCCGGATCCCCGTGTAGATGGCGTAGAAGGCGGCGATGTAGAGCGCCTCCTTCCACCAACGCAACCGGACGCTCAGCGAGCCCGGGACGCGGTGGTCGACGGCGGCGGCCGGGGTGTTGGGCTCGGGGACCGGCAGCTCGTCGGGCTCCCCGTGGCCGAGCAGGCGCTCGATGGGGTCGATGACGTCGTCGACGACCTCGTCCAGCGCGACCTCGATGCGGTCGCGGAGGTCCTCCGGGCCGAGGGGCACGGCTGCGCCCGGGACGGGCTCGCGGGCGGCGGCCCGATCTGCCCGCGGGGGGCCGGCGTCCATCATGGGACGACCAGCGTACCGGCGGTGGCGCCGGACGTGACGGGCCCCCGGGCCCGCTTCCCTTCCCCGTCGGCCTACCCTGGCGCCCATGTCCGCGGTGCTGACCAGTCCCGATGCCCTCGTCGATCCCGACGTCCTCCAGCGTGTGCTGGCCGTCGCCCTGCGCACCGGCGGGTCCTTCGCCGAGGTGTTCGCCGAGGACCGCGTGGTCAGCTCGGCGTTGTTCGACGACGGCCGAGTGGAGGAGCTGACCAGCGGCACCGAGCGGGGCGCCGGGATCCGGGTGATCGCCGGCGACACGACGGGATTCGCCCACACCGCCGACCTCTCCGAGGCCGGGCTCCTCGCCGCCGCCGAGGCCGCCGCGGCCGCCGCCCGGGCCGGGGGAGGGGGCGTGCGCGAGATCGCCCTGACCCGCCGCGGCGTGTCCGCCCCGCACCCGGTCCTCGTCGTCCCCGTCGACGTGCCCAAGACGCGCAAGGTCGAGCTGCTGCGCCGGGCCGACGCCGCCGCCCGGGCCACCGGCGCGGCGATCCGCTCGGTCACGGTCGGCTACGGCGACTCCGTGCGGTCCATCCTCGTCGCCAACTCCGACGGTCTCCTCGCCTCCGACCGCCAGGTGCGCACCCGCCTCATGACCCAGTGCGTGGCCGTCGGCGACACGGGGATGCAGACGGGCTACGACGTCGCCGCCAAGACGGTCGGCTTCGAGCTCTTCGACACCTACGACGTCGAGGAGATCGGGCGGACCGCCGCCCAGCGGGCCCTCACCAAGCTGGCCGCCCGGCCCGCCCCGTCGGGCCAGATGACGGTCGTGCTGGAGAAGGGGGCCGGCGGCACCATGTTCCACGAGGCGTGCGGGCACGGCCTGGAGGCCGACCTGGTGATGAAGGACACCTCGGTGTTCAAGGGCCGTCAGGGGCAGCGGGTGGCGTCACCCGGGGTCACCGTCGTCGACGACGGTACGTACGCATACGAGTGGGGCACCTCGGCGATCGACGACGAGGGTCACCCCACGCAGCGCAACGTCCTCATCGAGGACGGCTACCTGACCGACTACATGTGGGACCTCCGCCACTCCCGCAAGCACGGACACGCCCAGACGGGCAACGGGCGCCGCCAGAGCTACCAGGTGCTCCCGATCGTGCGCATGACCAACACCTACCTGCTGGCGGGCTCCGAGGACCCTGCCTCGATCATCGCGTCCACCAGGAACGGGGTGTACTGCAAGCGCCTCGGCGGCGGCCAGGTGAACACGGCGACCGGCGACTTCGTCTTCGGCATGGTCGAGGCGTACCTCATCGAGGACGGCCGGGTGACCGAGCCCCTGCGCGACGCCAACCTCATCGGCAACGGGCCCGCCGTGCTGGCCGACATCGACGCCATCGGCGATGACTTCGCCACCGGGGTGGGCACCTGCGGCAAGGACGGGCAGGGCGTCCCGGTCAGCGACGGCAATCCGACGCTGCGCGTCGCCAGCGCGCTGACCATCGGCGGGACGGCGGGCTGAGATGGCCGAGCTGCTGGATCTGGCCACCAAGGTCGTCGGCTGGGCTCGCCCCGGCGAGCAGGTCGAGGCCTACGCCGCCCACGCCCGCGACGCCGACGTCGACGTCTACCGCGGTGACATCGAGACCCTCTCCACGGCCGAGTCCGACGGCGTCGGCATCCGGGTCGTGCTGCCCGGCCCCGACGGCAATCGCCAGGGGTTCGCGTACACGGGCAACCTCTCCGAGTCGGCCATCCGGGCCTGTCTGGAGGAGGCCCGTGACAACGCCGGCTTCGGCACCCCCGACCCCCATCTCGGCCTGGCCGAGCCCGACGGGGTGGAGCCGCCTTCGCTCGACCTGTGGCGCGAGTCGCTGGTGTCGTTCCCGACGGCGAAGAAGATCGACCTCGCCATGGAGCTCGAGCACAAGGTCCGCTCGGGCGACCCGCGCATCCGGTCCCTGCGCAGCGCCGGCTACGGCGACGGCCTGCTCGAGGTCGCCATCGCCTCGACCACCGGCATCAGCCGCTGGTACCGGCGAACCGGCTGCTCCATCGGCGCCCAGGCCATCGCCGGCACCGACGACGACACCCAGACCGGCTACGGCTACTCGGTGGGCCGCGCCCCCGAGGAGCTCTCCGTCGACGAGGCCGCCGAGATGGCCATCGAGCGCTCCACCCGGCTGCTCGGAGCGAAGAAGCCGGCCTCGGCCCGCGTGACCGTCGTGCTCGATCCCTACGTGACGGCCTCGCTCGTCGCCATCCTGGGCGGCACGCTCAACGCCGAGTCGGTCCTGAAGGGGCGGTCCCTGTTCGCCGGGCGAGTCGGCGAGCAGGTCGGTGTGGCCGGCCTGTCGCTGGTGGACGACCCCCACGACGAACGGGCCTACGGCGCCGCCCCGCAGGACGCCGAGGGCCTGGCCACCCGCCGCCTCCCGCTCATCGACGGCGGGGTGCTGCAGGGCTATGCCCACAACACCGTGACCGCCCGCCGCATGGGCGGCGGGGCGCGCTCCACGGGCTCGGCCGTGCGCGGCGGGTTCAAGGGCACGCCGGGTGTCGGCTGCCGGGCCCTCACCCTGGCCCCGGGGACGATGTCGCCCGACGAGATCCTGGCGGCCGTGGGCGAGGGCGTGCTCGTGCAGTCGGTCTCGGGGATCCACTCCGGCGTCAACACCATCTCGGGTGACTTCTCGGTGGGCGCCGAGGGCCTGATGATCCGCGGCGGACGGATCGCCGAGCCCATCCGCGAGTTCACGATCGCGTCGACGATCCAGCGCATGCTGCTCGACATCGTGGCCATCGGGTCCGACATCCGCTGGCTGCCCGGCGGCTCGGCCGGGCTCACCCTGGCCATCTCCGGCATGAGCCTCTCCGGGGCGTGACCGTCGAGCCCAAGCGGGCGATCCGGGCCGAGGTCCGGGCCCGGCGCCGCGACCTGGGGCCGGCGGCGCGAGCCGGAGCTTCGGCCGTCATCTGCCGGACCGTCCTCCAGCAGCCCGAGCTGACGGGCGCGACGGCGGTGCACGTGTACCTGTCGACCCCCCAGGAGGTCGACACGTCGCTCGTCGTGGCGACGCTCCTGCTCGAGGGCGTGCGGGTGATCGTGCCCGTGATGGTCGAGCGCCGCATGGTCGCCTCCGAGCTCGCCATCGAGGATCTCGACGACATGGGGGCCGACCACATGGGACTCCCCGTGCCCCCCGAGCTGCGGCCCGTCCCCGACGGTTGGTGGGACGTCGTCGTCGCACCGCTCACCGCCTTCGACCGCACGCTGGCCCGCATCGGCCAGGGCGGTGGGTACTACGACGCCCTGCTCGCCGCCGTGCCCCGGCCCGCCGTCGGGGTCGCCTTCGCCTGCCAGGAGGTGCCCGTCGTGCCCACCGAGCCCCACGACGTGCGCCTCGACGCCGTCGTCACCGAGCTCGAGGTGGTGCGTCGCACCCCGTGATGCACACCCCGTGACCGGCAACCCCGTGACGCACGTCATGGTGCGCATCCGGTGAGGTCGGGAACTTTTCGCCGCTCCGGCCGGTCTGCATCCCGTGAACCCTGCCTCCCGTCACGCCTCCCGTCACGCCTCCCGTCACCCCTCCCGTCACCCCTCCCGTCACCCCTCCCGTCGCCCCCTCCGGCGGGCCCTTGCGGTGTCCCTGGGCCTCGCCGTGCCCGCCACCGCCGTCGTGACCGTGGGCTCCGGCCTGACCGTGGGCGCCCCGTCCGCGGCGGCGGCCAGCGCTCCGGCCGCCTCCTCGGGCCCCGCGGTGGTCCTCGCCCTGGGCAACGCCCGGGCGCTCTTCCTCGACGCTCGCAGCGGGGAGGTGAAGGCGACGGTCACCGACGGACTCCAGGGTCGGTCCGCCTGGGCCGACGCCGTGGCTTCGCGCGACGGCCGGTACCTCTTCGCGAACGACCGCGGTAGAGCCCAGGTCGTCGTGTTCGACACCACGACCATGAAGGTCGTGACGGCCATCGACATGGGTGCCCGGAACGTGCACATCTACCGACCCAACGACGACACGCTGATCTGGTCCCATTCCGACGACGAGGGCGCGTTCTACCTGATCGACCCGGCCACCATGAAGGTGGTCTCGAGGCTCGTGGCCGCCACGAAGGGCACGGGGCACGGCAAGCTCGCCTACTCGCCCGCCGTCTCGAAGTACTACGCGACGAACACCAACGAACCGGCGGTGTTCGCCATCGACGGCGCCAAGCGGACGGTCGGTCCGGCGATCGAGGTCTGCAAGGGTCCCGACGGTCGCGGCGGCACGCACGGCAAGGCCATCTCGGCGGTCAACTCGTTGGCGTACTTCCAATGCAGCGGCGGCCTGGCCAAGACCGTGGTCGTGGACTCCCGGGACGACTCGGTGGTCCGCTACCTCGACACCAACGGACAGCTCTTCCCGGCTCCCGACGGTCGTCGGATCGTGGTGGCCAACGGAGCCAACAGCAGCCTCGACGTCATGACCACCTACGCCCTGAACCCCGAGCGCATCGAGTCCGTCGCCATCCCCAACGGAGTGGACAAGGCGGACTTCACCAACGCCGGCGGATCGACGTGGGCCGTCACGGCCAACACCAGGTCCGGAGACGTGGCCCTCGTGGACCTGCGCACGTACCGCGTCCGCACCATCGCCGGGGAGACGCTCCGCAACCCGCCGGCGACGGGAGTCGCCGTCGCTCGCAGCAACGTGGCCGTGGGCGCGACGTACTTCTCGATCGTGCGGGGCAACGGCTCCGTCGCTGTGTTCGACCTCGCCGCCGGGCGACTGCTGGGCTCGGTCCCCCTCGACGGGGCCGTCACCGTTGCCTCCAACGCCTGAGCCGGCTCGGCGGCGGGCCCCTCGCCGACCCGGCCGGGTCGGTGCACTGGCGGCACTGGCCGGGCTGTGGTGGTTGCTGCTCACCGGGTCGGCGTCGGCCCACGCCGACCTCGTGGCCTCGTCACCGCGCACCGGTGAGGTGGTGGCGCAGGCACCGGGGGAGGTGGAGCTGCGCTTCAGCGAGGGCGTCGTGGCCCTCGACGTGGAGGCGGGGGCGGACGGGCCGACCGTCGGTCGCCCGGCGGCGGATCCGAACGACGCCCGTGTCTGGCGTGTTCCGCTGGAAGCCGCTGCCGGATCGTTCCAGGGTCCGGTCGCGCTGCGTTGGACGGCGTTCTCCGTGGACGGCCACGACACGTCGGGTTCGGTCCTGTTCGGTGTCGGTGACGTCACCCTCGACGCCGACACCCTGCGCTCCGGGCTGGTCGGCGTCGGAGGCGCCGAGGTGGACGGGCGGGAGCCGCCGGCCCGGGCGGTCCTGCTGACCGGTGCGCTGCTGTGCGCCGGGCTGCCCCTGGCCGGATGGCTCCTGCGGAGCGGGGACGCAGCCCGGGCGGCGCTGAGGTGGGGCCGATGGGCAGGGCTCGGCATGGTGGTCGGAGCCGTCGGGTTGGTCGCTCTGCAACGGCCCCGGGCGGGCTCGTGGGACGCCTATCTGTCGTCGCGCCCGGGCCAGGTGGCGGTGGTGCGGATCATCGCCGGCGCTCTGGCCGTGCTCGCCGGGGTCTCAGCACGGGTGTCGGGAGGCCGGGCCGGACCAGCGCGCCCGTCGAGCCTGGCGCGTCTGGCTCCGGGGGTGCAGGCCCTCGCCGGTCTGAGCGTGGCCGCCACCCTGGGATGGGCGGGTCACTCCTCGACCCTGCGGGGCGGCTGGGTCGCGGCCGGGATCCACGCCGTCCACGTCCTCGCCGCCGGGGCCTGGGTCGGCGGCCTCATCCTGCTGGTCGCCATCGCCCGGAACCAGCCGGCCGAGGCAGGCCCGGCCGTCGCCCGCTTCGGGCCGCTGGCGATCGCGTCGGTGCTCGTGCTCACCGCCGCAGGGATCACCCTCACCGTCTGGAACGCCGACTCGCCCGGCCGGACCCTCGACACCGTCTGGGGGCGGGCACTGGCCGTGAAGCTGGTCCTCGTGGCCCTGGCCCTGGCGGCGGGAGCCCGGAACCGATGGATGCTGCGCGGACGCCTCGCCGTGGAGCCGGGCTCAGCGCGGCGCCTCGTGGAGCGGGGTGTCGGCGTCGAGATCGCCCTCGTGGCGGGTGTCGTGGCGGCGACGTCGCTGCTCAGCGCCGCCCGTCCGGCGGCCGGCTCGGAACGGGCACGTGACCCGTTGGTCGTCCGGGCCGACGGTCTCACCCTGACCCTCACGCCTGGTGCCCCGGGCCTCAACGTCCTCGACGTGACCGCCCCCGGGACCGATGCCTGGACCGACGCCCGGGTCCGGCCCGTTCCCACCGACGGGACCGCCGCCCCCGACCCCACCGGACTGTCGTGCACTGCGCTGCGCTGCAGCTCGGTCGTCGAGCTGGGCCGGGCCGGTGAGTGGGACGTCCGGGTCACCTGGTTCGAGGGGTCGGAGTTCCGCAGCGCCCATGCCACCGTCGAGCTCCCGGCGGGCCCGCAGGGGAAGGGGACGGCGACCACCACGCACCACCGGCACGACCAGCCGCACGACCAGCCGCACGAACTGCCGCACGACCAGCCCGGCCCCCGATCGGCGCAGCCCGGCGACCGGCCGGGGTGACGGCGACCCGGACCAGGTGCGACACTCCGGACATGGCCGTCAGCCCGTCCGTCAGCCCGTCCGTCAGCCCGTCCGTCAGCCCGTCCGTCAGCCCGATCAGGCGGCTTCCCGCCGACACCACCCCCGAGGCGTGCGAGGCCGTGCTGCGCCGCGACGGGGCCGTGATCGTCGAACGCCTCGTCGACCCGTCGGTGATGGACCTCGTGGCCGAGGAGCTCGCCCCCTGGATGGCCGCCACCCCGGCCGGCAGCGACGACTTCACCGGGACGAGCACCCGGCGGACCGGAGCCCTGGTCGCCCGGTCCGCCACGTTCCGGGACCTCGCCGCCCACCCGCTGGTGCTCGGCACGCTCGACCGCATCCTCGGCGACCACGCCCGCTACCAGCTCCATCTGACCCAGGTCATCGACATCGGGCCCGGCGAGACGGCCCAGGTGGTGCACCGTGACCAGTGGGCCTTCGACTTCTTCCCCTTCCCCGCCGGCTACGAGGTGGAGTGCCACACGATGTGGGCGATGACCGAGTTCACCGAGGAGAACGGGGCGACGCGGGTCATCCCGGGCAGCAACCACTGGGCCGACCGGCTCCGGCCAGCGGTCGAGGACACCGTGGCCGCCCACATGGCGAAGGGCTCGGTGATGCTCTATCTCGGGTCCGTGTACCACGGGGGCGGCGCGAACCGCAGCGACGGGCGCCGCTGCGGCATCAACGTCGGGTACACGCTGTCGTGGCTGCGTCAGGAGGAGAACCAGTACCTGGCCTGCCCCCCCGAGGTGGCTCGCACGCTCGACCCTGCGCTGGCCCGGCTCGTCGGCTACGCCCGGGCCGCGTACGCCCTCGGCTACGTGGCCGAGCTGCAGGACCCGCTCGACTGGATCAACGGCCGCACGGCCGGCGACCGGGGGTTCCGAGCCGACTGAGCGCCCGGCCTACGCTGCTGCGCCATGGCCCGCATCGCCGCCGGAGCCGACCACGCCGGACGGTCGCTCAAGGACCTGCTCGTCGAGCACCTCCGCGCCCACGGCCACGAGGTGGAGGACCTCGGCACCCACACCGACGACCGCGTCGACTACCCCGACTTCGGGGCCGCCGTGGCCCGGCGCGTGGTGTCGGGCGGGGCCGATCTCGGCCTGGCCGTGTGCGGCACCGGGATCGGCATCTCGATCGCCGCCAACAAGGTGCCGGGCGCCCGTGCCGCGCTGGTGCACGACGTCACCACCGCGCGCCTCGCGCGCCAGCACAACGACGCCAACGTCATCTGCCTGGGTGAGC
>JBIKWW010000117.1:0-8945 GCA_044356125.1 Acidimicrobiia bacterium | reverse complement strand
GCCCTGCGCACGGCGCAGCACACCGGCCGCTAGCTGCGGCGGGCGCACCGCTGCGACCCCGCCGAAGGACTAGCGCTCGACCTTGCGCCGCTTGTCGTACTTGCGCCGCATCCGGACGAGATCGTCGGGCTGGAGCGGGAGCAGTTCTACGGCCGCCGCCAGGTCGGCCGGGTTCCCGCGCAGGGCGACGGCCTCACCGCGGTTGTCGATGTGCAGCTCGATCAGCAGGGAGTCGGCGCGGGGCCCCAACGTGTCGATGATCTCGGTGACGGTCCATTCGGTGCCTCGGAGGTGCACGAAGATCCCATCACTCAACTGCGCGCGGTTGGGTTGCATTCGCCCCATGCCCGTCCCGATCGGCACCGGGGAGCCCGAGTTGAGCCGTCCGGCCGGGGAATCAGGCCGATTCCTTGCTCCAGCAACGATCACGGCCCCGGCAACGATCACGGCCCCGGCAGACCCGGCGGGCCGGTCGCCCGGTGGGCCGGGACGTTCAGCCGCGGAAGACGACCGGGTAGCTCGACCAGTACGGGCGGCTGGTGGACGTGTCGATCACCGGAGGGTTCTGCGGGTCGGGCCGTGCCCCCCGGTCGATCATGGCCTGCACGGCCGTCGTGGCCAGTCCGAAGAGGTGGTCGTCGGCGTCGTCACCGGCCCCCAGCAGCACCCCGGCCGCCAGCTCCTGACCGATGCAGTGGTGCATGCCGTGGCCGAAGGAGAGGCCGAAGGGGCCGACGTCCTCCCGGGCGATCGCCCGGTACGGGTTGAAGGTGGCGGCGTCGTCGCCGAAGATCGCCGGGTCCCGGTTGATGGCCATGAGGTCGAGCACCACCTTGGTCCCGGCGGGGATCACCGATCCGTCCTTGCGCTCCACGTCGGCCCTGGCCCACCGCTGGCCGACCGGGCTCGAGGGGTTGAGCCGGACGGTCTCGTGCACGCAGCGCTGCACGAAAAGCCGGTCGGCGCGCAGGCGGTCCTCGTCGGCGGGGTGGTCGGCGATCCAGCGGAAGATGTTGTCGAGCGAACGGGTGAAGGCCGTGGCGCTGGTGTGGGCTCCGGCGAGGAGGAAGAAGGCGATCTCGCGCAGGATGATGTCGGGCGGCAGCAGCAGGTTGTCGACGTTGCGCAGCAGGATCGTCAGCACGTCGCGGGGGAGCTGGTCCTCGCCGGCCCGGCCGGCCGCCACGTCGGCGAGCAGCGCCCGGCGGCGGTCGATCGAGGGATCGAGGAACTCCCCCCGGAACTCGCCCATGGCCTCGGCCACCTCGGCGTTGACCACCGCCTTGTCCCGCGTGGTGTGGGCGATCGTCGCCCCCTCGATGAACTTCATCATCTGGGCGTAGAGCCGGTGGGTCTCCTCGGCGGTGCCCGTCGGCCGGTCCACCCCGGCGTTGAAGGCGGCCAGGTTCATCATGAGCTGGTGGCTGAGCGTCACCAGCTCCGCGCCACCGGCGGCCACGTGGGGATCGAGCGTGGCGGCGATGATCGACGGGAAGCGGTCCCGCTCGTAGTGCTCGAGCGTCTCGCGGCGGAACAGCCGGTTCTCCAGGCGGCGGCGGGAGCGGTGCTCGTCACCGTGGAGGTTCACGAGCACGCCGTTCATGATCTCGCCCTCGTCGTAGAGAGCCTGGGCCATGTCCTTGTGCCGGTAGATCTCCCGGGCGTCGTCGATCTGGGAGATGGTGATGACCGGCGCGGCGGTCGGGGTGGCGCTCATGGTCGTGCTCCTCGGGTGGGTGATCCGGCTCGGCTAGGGGTGGGTGACGCCGAGCGAGAGGCCGCCGTCGACGCTCAGCACGTCGCCGGTGACCCACTCGGCCCGGGCCAGGAACTCGATGCCCTCGGCGATCTCCTCGGCCGTGCCGATGCGCAGCAGCGCATGGGACTTCGCCATGGAGTCCAGTCGGGCCTTGGCGGCGTCGTCGTCCCACAGGCCGGCGCGCTGGTTGATCTCAGTGAACACGGCGCCGGGGCGCACGCACGACACCCGCACGCCGCGGGGGCCGAGCTCGCTGGCCAGCACCCCGGTCAGCGCTTCGAGCGCCCCCTTCGTGGCCGAGTAGGGCGCCGCCCCGGGGAAGGCCCGGCGGGTGTACACGGACCCGATGAAGACGACGGCGCCGCGGGCCTCGACGAGCAGCGACAGCGACGCCTGGACGAGCATCATCCCGGCGACCACGTTGCTGTTGAAGACCTCCATCAGGCGGCCCTCGTCCCACTCCCCCACCGGCGAGCGCTCCATGTTCCCGGCGTTGCTCACGAGGACGTCGAGACGGCCGCCGTGGGCGGCGGCGGCGTCCACCATGGCGACCCGGTCGGCGTGCACGGTGACGTCGCCGGCGACCCAGGCGCACGCCGGGCCGATCGATTCGGCCACGGACCGGACCCGGTCGGCGCGCCGTCCGCTGATGGTGACCCGGGCGCCCCGGGCGGCGAAGTGCCGCGCCGTGGCCTCCCCGATGCCCGATCCGCCTCCCGTCACGAGCACCGACATGCCGGCGATGTCACGCACCGGTCCCTCCTTCGACCTGGGCAGCGGCGAGACCGACGCCGTCGACCGACTTCGGCCGGGGCAGGGCGGCGATGACGCTGCCGGTCACGCCGCCGTCGACGAGGATCTCCTGGCCGGTGATGTACGAGGCCCGTTCCGAGACGAGGAACGACACCGCGTCGGCGATGTCGTCGGCCCGCCCGAGGCGGCCGAGCGGCACCCGGCCCGAGCGGGCCGCCCGGGCCTCGGGGTCGGCGTAGATCGGCTCGGACATGCCGGCGTCGATCAGGCCGGGGGCGACGGCGTTGACGCGGATCCCGGAGGGACCCCACTCGATCGACATCTGCCGGGTCAGCAGTGCGATGGCCGCCTTGGTGGCGCCGTAGGCGCCGGCGTTCGGACCGGCGGCGACGCCGTTCATGGACGTGATGTTCACGATCGCCCCGCCGACGCCCTCGTCGCGCATGCGACGGGCCGCCGCCCGGGCCACGGCGAAGGTCCCCAGCAGGTTGACCTCCACGACCGACCGGAAGTCGGCCATCGGGTGGTCGAACAGCGGCCCGAAGCGGACGATCCCGGCGTTGTTCACGACGGCCGCAGGGGCCTGCGGCAGGGAGGCGATCATCGCCTCGACGGCGGCCGCGTCGCTGATGTCGCAGGCCACGATGTCGGGCGCCTCGGCGACGTCGACGGCCACGACTTCGAATCCATCTGCGCGCAGACGGTCGGCGATGGAGGCCCCGAGGCCCCGGGCGGCGCCGGTCACGACGGCGATCGGACGCGTCACGACGTGGCCAGCTTCCAGGTCAGCGGCTCGGCCGTCCACGACATCGAACGCTCGCCGGGCAGGTAGCGACGGGGCGCGACGGGCGTGAGGTCGATGTCCTCCCCGCGGCAGAAGACGTGCCGGAACCGGGAGCGGTCCTGCAGGATGGTGATGTCACGGGTCGGATCCCCGTCGACCACGAGCGCGTCGGCCCGGAGACCGGCCTTCAGCTCGCCCGTCTCCCCCTGCTCGTGGGTGGCCAGCGTGCCGTTGCGCGTGCCGCAGGTGATGGCCTCGAGCGGGGTCAGCCCCAGGTACCGCACGAAGAGCTCCATCTCCCGGGCGTGCCACTCCCCGACCGGCGTGACGGTGAAGCCCGTCTCGGTGCCGCACGCCAGGGGCACGCCACGGTCGTAGGCGAGCCGGGTCATCTTGGCCGAGGCCTCGATCTCCTCCCGGAACCAGTCCACCGCCATCGGCTGGGAGCCGGCCTTGGCCCCGTAGTCGGACAGGTTGCCGAGGAACGTCCAGGTGGGGCAGAACAGCGACCCGGCCTCGAGCATGGCGTCGATGCAGGCCTCGTCGAGGAACGAGCCGTGGAAGATGATGTCGACGCCGACCTGGGCCGACATCAGCGTCGACTCCCGGCTGCGGCAGTGGCCCATCACCCAGGCCCCGAGGTCGTGGGCGGTGTCGCACACGGCCTTCAGCTCGTCGGCCGTCCACACGCTGAACTCGCCCTTGCGGTTCGGGATCGTGCCCGTCACGTGGACCTTGATGCCGTCGGCGCCCTCCTTGATCTGGCGCCGCACGGCCCGGACGATCTCGTCACGGTTGTGCACGACCTCGGCGTAGCCGGCCGTGCCCTCGTCGGGGATGAGGCGGCCGGCCGTCCCGCCGACGGCCGTCATCAGCGCATAGCCCCCGGACTTCATCGTCGGCCCGGGCACGATCCCGGCCGTGATGCAGTCACGCAGGGCGGGGCCGATGTTGAACAGGCCGTCGACGTCGAGGAACGAGGTGACCCCGGCCAGCAGCAGCTTGCGGGCGGCGGCGGCGGCGATGATGGCCGCCGTGGCCGGCTCGCGGCGGAAGAACAGCTCGTCGTTGGAGGCCGGCTCCCCCAGCGTGATGTGGGTGTGGGTGTCGATCAGGCCGGGCATGACGGTGCAGCCCGTGGCGTCGATGACCCGCACCCCCTCGGGGGCGGCCAGCCCGGTACCGACGGCGCCGATGCGGTCGCCCTCGAGCAGGACGTCCGCCACCCGCGGGGCGGCTCCCGTCCCGTCCACCACCGTGCCGCCCCTGATCAGGGTGCTCCCCATCGCTGCTCCTCTCCCCTCGGGCCGTCGCCGCTGGTCGTTAGCGGACTGACGACGGCGCGTCCGATGGTACCGCCCAGGCCACCGACCGGACCATCAGGGCGGTGGTCGCCGGATGGCCGAGGGCGGCCCGGTCGTGCCCGAGGCCGAGGTGCACGGCCCGCCCCGCCCCGTACCGCCAGGTCCACAGCACGGGGTGCTCGGAGCCGTCGGGGTGGCTGCCCACGGCCAGTACCTCGATGCCGGGGTGGCACTCCATCCGGGCGTAGACCTCGTCGTCGGTGGCGAAGTCGCCGATCGACGCCGTGATCTCGTGGTCGCCGCCGGTCACCCGGACCGTGACGGGCCCCAGCGGCGGGTGGAAGGACTGCTCCCAGACCCAGCGGCCGCCGAGGACGTCACCCCAGCCCGGCCAGTCGTCGAAGCTGATGATCGACGTGTGCAGGGCGACCAGGCCGCCGCCGGCGGCGACGAAGGCCGGCAGCGCCGTCCGCAGGGCGTCGGAGGTCTCATAGGCCCACTCGCCACGCCAGACGGCGTAGCGCTCGGCCAGCATGCGCCACCACAGCATGTGGGTCACGACCCCGTCGGGCCGGGTCGCCTCCAGGGCGGGGGCGATCTCGTCGGGATGGGCGACGCGGGCGACGATGTCGTGGCCCGCGTCGGCGAGGATCGCGGCCACGGCGGCGCCGGTGTCGGGGAAGTCGTGGGCGTAGTCCGCGCCCCCGGCGACGATCAGGAGGCGGGCCACGTCACTGCAGCCCGGCGTAGGAGCCACCGTCGACGGGGATCGCCGTGCCCGTCACGAATCGGGCCTGCTGCGAGCACAGGAAGGCGACCACCTGCCCGAAGTCGGCCGGGTCCCCGGCCACGCCGGCGGGGATGCCGGCGGCCGCCTTGTCGGCGTCGCCGTAGACCTTGGTGATGCGGTCCGTGGCGTGGACGCCGGGCTGCACGCTGTTCACGGTGACGCCGTCGCGGGCGATCTCCAGGGCGAGCGTCTTCAGGAAGCCGGTGAGGCCGGCCCGGGCCGTGTTCGACAGGATCAGCGTCGGGATCGGCTGGCGCACCGACACCGACGTGATGGCCACCACCCGCCCCCAGCCCCGCTCGCGCATGGCGCCCACGGCGGCGTGGCACATGGCCACCGTCGACAGCAGGCTCAGCTCGATGGCCGGGGCGTACCGGTCGAGCGGGGTCGTGTCGAAGGTCCCCGGAGGCGGACCCCCGGCGTTGGCGACGAGGATGTCGACCGTGCCGAGGGCCTCGGCCGCCGCCGTGACGAAGGCCGTGGCGCCGGCCACGGTGGACACGTCGGCGACGAGCGGGACGGCGAGCGGCCCGAGCCGGGCGGCCGCCTCCTCGATGCGGGCCCGGTCCCGCCCGCACATGGCCACCCGCACCCCGTTGGCCACGAGCGCCTGGGCCGACCCGAAACCCAGCCCGGCGGACGCGGCGGCGACCGCCGCCCCCTTCCCTGCGATGCCCAGATCCATGGGGCGAGCGTAGGCGGGCGGCACGGTCGGACCCGAGGTCGGGTCCGGGATCGGGTTCGCGGTCGGGTCCGATTGGGCCCGGACCGGGCCTGTGGCCGAGCATGATCGGCCGACGGAACCCCCGTCCCGAGCAACCGACTGGAGCCGAACCATGGCCGACGAGACCCCTCCCGCCGTGCTCACCGAGGCGCGCGGCCGCGTCCTCGTGATCACGCTCAACCGCCCCGACGCCATGAACGCCATCAACACGGCGCTCGCCCAGGGGCTGCTGCGCGCCGTCGAGGAGCTCGACACCAACCCCGACCTCACCGTCGGCGTGCTCACCGGCGCCGGACGCGGGTTCTGCTCGGGCATGGACCTCAAGGCGTTCGCCAGCGAGGGCCCTCCCGTCGGCATGGACCAGTTCATCCGCAACGGCGCGAAGAAGCCCCTGATCGCCGCCATCGAGGGCTTCGCCCTGGCCGGTGGCCTGGAGCTGGCACTGTCCTGCGATCTCCTCGTCGCTGCCGCGGGCGTGAAGATCGGCATCCCCGAGGTCAACGTCGGCCTCTTCGCGGCCGGCGGGGGCCTGCTCCGCCTGCCCCGGGTGCTGCCCTACGCGGTGGCCATGGAGCTGGCCCTCACCGCCGATCCGATCACCGCCGAGCAGGCCCACGCCTACGGGCTCGTCGCCCGGGTGGCCGAGAAGGGCGCCGCCCTCGAGACGGCCCTGACCCTGGCCGAGCGGATCGCCAAGAACGCGCCGCTCGGGGTGGCGGCCTCCAAGCAGCTCGTGAAGATGAGCCTCGACGTCACCGAGGCGGAGTTCTGGGAGGCCCAGAAACCGCTGGTGGCCAAGGTCTTCACCTCCAACGACGCCAAGGAGGGGCCGCGCGCCTTCGCCGAGAAGCGGGCCCCGAACTGGTCGGGGTCCTGACCGGTCAGATCACCACGACGGAGCGCAGCACCTCGCCGCGCTCCATCTTGTGGAAGGCGTCCTCGATGCCGTCGAGGCCGATGGTCTCGGACACGAACCGGTCCAGCGGGAAGCGCCCCTGCAGGTGCAGCTCGACGAGCTGGGGGAAGTCCCGCGACGGCAGGCAGTCCCCGTACCAGCTCGGCTTGAGCGCGCCGCCGCGCCCGAAGAACTCGATCATCGGAAGATCGGGCATGCGCATGGCCGGGGTCGGCACGCCGACCTGCACCACGGTGCCGGCCAGGTCGCGGGCGAAGAACGCCTGCTCGAGGACCTTCGGGTTCCCGACGGCCTCGATGCAGACGTCGGCGCCGAATCCGCCCGTGGCCGCCCTGACCGCCTCCACGGGATCGGTCTCGGCGGCGTTGACCGTGTGGGTCGCGCCGAACTCGCGGGCCCACTCGAGCTTGCGGGGGTCGAGGTCGACGGCCACGATCGTCTGGGCACCGGCCAGCTTGGCGCCGGCGATGGCGGCGTCGCCCACGCCACCGCAGCCGAACACGGCGACGCTGTCACCGCGTCCGACCCCACCGGTCAGCACGGCCGCCCCGAACCCGGCCATGACGCCGCACCCGAGCAGGCCGGCGGCGGCGGGGGCGGCAGCCGGGTTGACCTTGGTGCACTGACCGGCGGCCACCAGCGTCTTCTCGGCGAAGGCGCCGATGCCCAGCGCGGGCGACAGGGGCCGGCCATCGGGCAGCGTCATCTTCTGGGTGGCGTTGAAGGTCGAGAAGCAGTACCAGGGCCTGCCCCGCAGGCACGAACGGCAGTTGCCGCACACGGCCCGCCAGTTGAGGACGACGAAGTCGCCAGGGGCGACACCGCTCACGCCCGGTCCGACCGCCTCGACGACACCAGCCGCCTCGTGGCCGAGCAGGAACGGGAAGTCGTCGTTGATCCCGCCCTCGCGGTAGTGCAGGTCGGTGTGGCAGACCCCGCACGCCCGGACCTTGACGAGCGCCTCGCCCGGCCCCGGATCGGGCACCACGATGTCGGTGACCCGGACGGGCTCTCCCTTGGCGAGGGCGACGACTCCCTTGACGACCTGGCTGCCCATGGCGGTTCCTCCACAACGGTTCTCGGCGACGCCGGAGTCTGCCACCGACGCAGGCGCCGGTCCGGGAGCCGACACCGGTCCCGGGCGCCCTCCGGGCGCGCCATCATCGGACCGTCCCACAACCCCGTCTCACCCGCCCGCCCCACCCGCCCGCCTCGCCCGCAGAGGGAGCCCCATGGCCGTCAACCGGCTCAACCACGCCGTCCTGTACGTGCGCGACGCAGCCCGCAGCGCCGCCTTCTACTGCGACCTGCTCGGGTTCCGACCGGTGATGTCCATGCCCGGCGGCGCCTTCCTGCAGGCCGAGGGTTCGACGAACGACCACGACCTCGCCCTGTTCTCGATCGGAGACGCCGCCGGCGCCTCCGCCGCCGGGCGGTCCACGGTCGGGCTCTACCACCTCGCCTGGGAGGTCGACACCCTGGGCGACCTCGAGCGCCTGAGCCGCCGGCTGGGCGAGGCCGGGGCCCTCGTCGGGGCCAGCGACCACGGCACCACGAAGTCCCTCTACGCCCGCGACCCCGACGGCATCGAGTTCGAGGTCGTGTGGATCATCCCGGCCGGCCTGCTCACACCCGCCGATCAGCCGACCACCCGGCCGCTGCACCTGGCTGCCGAGATCGCCCGCTTCGGGGCCGACACCCTGGGCGGCGTCGGGGTGTCCCGGCCGCCCGCCGTGACCGGGTGACCAACCCGGGGGACCGACCCGGGTGACCTACCGCACCCCGCTGATGGTCAGCGCGCAGAGCAACCTCGGATAGTCTGCGCCATCGCCCGCAAGGGCAATGGGTCACCTCGCCTTCTCGTTCGTGCGTCTGGGGCTGGCTCTACCGTCCACACACGAACGCCTGCGAAAGG
>JBIKWW010000115.1:0-8968 GCA_044356125.1 Acidimicrobiia bacterium | reverse complement strand
GCCCTGCGTGTGCCCGATGACGTCGAGCTCCGCACCGGTGTGCGAGCCGTCTCGCTCGACGCCCAGCACCGCTCCGTTCGGGCCTCCGACGGTTCGACGTTCGTCGCCGATGCCGTCGTCGTCGCCACCGGGGCCCGTCCGCGCAACCTCACCGCACCCTCCGTCTCGCCGTCGTCGCAGACCGTGCACGTCCTGCGCACCGTCGCCGACAGCGCGGCCCTGCGGGAGTCGTTGCTCCCGGGGGCCGACGTCGTCGTGATCGGAGCCGGGTTCATCGGCTCGGAGGTGGCAGCGACGGCGTCGGGTCTGGGCTGCCGGGTCCACGTGGTGGAGGCGCTCCCCGTGCCCTACGGCCGGGCTCTCGGCGAGGAGATGGGCCGGCACTGCGCGTCGTTGCACGCCCGCCACGGCGTCGAACTGTCCTGTGGTGTCGCCGTCAGGACGGTGGCCGCCGACCACGTCGAGCTCGAGGACGGCCGTCGGCTCCCCGCCGACGTGGTGGTCGCCGGGATCGGGGTGGCGCCCAACACCGACTGGATGGAGGGGTCGGGTCTCGACATCGGCAACGGCGTCCGCTGCGACGACCAGTTGCGGGCACTGACCGACGAGGGCGTCCCGGCCGCGGGGATCTGGGCCGCCGGCGACGTCGCGTCGTGGCCCAATGCCCTGTTCCCCGGGGCCGATGGCGGCCCGGAACGGATGCGGGTGGAGCACTGGACGACGGCGGCGGAGATGGGCGAGCACGTCGGGCAGGCCGTCAGCGCCTGGCTCTCCGGTCGGCCCGGACCGGATCCGTTCGCTCCGGTCCCCTACTTCTGGAGCGACCAGTACGGGATGAAGATCCAGTTCCTCGGCCGGGGCAACGACGCCGACGAGGTCCTCGTCGTGGACGGGCCCGACGAGGAGGGGCGACTGCTGGCCCTGTACCGGCGCGGCGAGCGCCTGTCGGGGGTGCTCGGAATCTCCCGGATGCGGGCCCTGATGGGCTACCGGGCCCTGCTCGCCGACGCTGCCTCCTGGTCCGAGGCCCTCGCAGCCGCCGGCCGCTGAGCTCCCGGGAGCTCCCGGGCCCGTCGGGCCCGGATCTCCGGCGATGCCGTCCGCCCGGAGTACCGGTAAGGTCGTCGACCGACCATGGAACTGCTGATCATCCGCCACGGCCTGCCCGTGCGCATCGAGGGTGCCGACGGACCCGCCGACCCACCGCTGGCCGAACGGGGCCACGCCCAGGCCCGGGCGTTGGCGGAGTGGTTGCACGGCGATCGGCTCGACGCCATCTACTGCTCACCGCTGCGCCGGGCCCGCCAGACCGCCGCTCCCCTGGCCGAGCGCTTCGGCCACGAGCCCGTCGTCGAGGACGACGTCGCCGAGTGGGATCGTCACGCCAACGAGTACATCCCGATCGAGGAGCTCAAGGCGGCCCGGGACCCCCGCTACTACCAGATGCTGTCGGCCGACGGCTGGCAGGGCGACGTTCCCCCGGAGGTGTTCCGGGCCCGGGTGGTCGACGCCATCGAAGCCATCATCGCCCGCCACCGGGGCGAGCGCGTGGCGATCGTCTGCCATGGCGGCGTGATCAACGCGTATGCGGCCCACGTCCTCGGGCTGGACACCCAGATCGGCTTCTTCCATCCCGAGTACACGTCCGTGAACCGGGTCGAGGCGTCCTCGGGCGGGCACCGAAGCATCCGCTCCCTGAACGAGACGGGGCACCTGCGGACCTCCGGCCTGCACCGGTGAGCACCACGGCGGTACCGCGCGAGGACCTCGCCGGTGCCGTACGACGCAGCTTCGCTCTCGGCCGACCGGTCGACGTCGTCGCCACGCTGGCGCCGCTGTGGCGACGTCCCCACGACCACACAATGCTGATCACGAGGGGACCGAACCGGGTGGTGTGGCGGGCGACGCGGACGCCCGAGGGGCCTGCGGTCCAGGCCCTTCGCAACACCCCCGACGGGGTCGAGTCCCGCAGCTGGGGGGCCGGCGCCGCCTGGCTCGCCGAGCGGGCCCCGGTCCTCGTGGGTGCCCTCGACGACCTCGACGGGTTCGCCCCGGATCACCCGCTCGTGTCGGACCTGCTGCGGCGGCACGCCACCGTCCGGATCCCCTGTACCCAGGCCGTCTTCGAGGCGGCGCTGCCCGCCGTGCTCGAGCAGAAGGTGACCGGCGTCGAGGCCCGCCGGTCCCTCGGCCGCTTGCAGCGGGCGCTCGGGGAACCCGCCCCGGTTCCGGTCGGTGGCCCGCCGCTCCTGCTCCCGCCCCACCCCGAGGTCGTGGCCGGATGCCCATCGCACGTCTTCCATGCGGCCGGCGTCGAACGCAAGCGCTCCGACACCATCAGGCGCCTGGCCGCACGGGCGGATCGGCTGGAGGAGGCCGCCGTGCTGCCCCTCGACGAGGGACGGCGGAGGTTGGCGGCCTTCCCCGGGATCGGACCGTGGACGATGGCCGAGATCGCCATCGTGGCGCTGGGCGACGCCGATGCGGTGTCGGTCGGGGACTACCACCTGAAGAACTGGGTGGCCTGGAACCTGGGCGGGCGCCCCCGGGGCACCGACGACGAGATGCTCGAGCTGCTCGAGCCCTTCCGGCCCCATCGCGGCCGGGTGCTGCGGCTGCTGCAGCTCGGGGGGTCGGCCCCGCCCCGATACGGACCTCGCCTCGCGATCCAGGATCGATGGTGAGCGGGCCCGCCACCGAGGCCTGGACCCCGGAGGCGAAGCGCATCGTGGCCGCCGTGGCCATCGGCTCGGCCCTGTTCTCGATGGGCTTCGGCCTGACCGTCGTGTCGATGGCGAACCGGGTCAACGACATCGGGGACCAGGCGATCTACCTGGGCCTGCTGGGCCTGGCCGAGTTCGCACCCGTGTTCTTGCTGGCGCTCGTCACGGGCTCGGTCTCGGACCGCCACGACCGACGTCGCATCGTCGTGCTCGCCATGGGTGGCGGGGCGATCGTCATGGCAGCCCTCGCCGGCGTCGCCGCCGGAGACGACCGGTCGCTGTGGCCCTACTACGTCGCTGCCGTGGCGCTCGGGGCCTGCCGGGCGTTCATCGCCCCCGCCTACCGGCCCCTGATCCCGGCGGCGGTGCCTCCGGCGGCACTTCCCCGGGCGCTGACCTTCGATGCCGGATCCTGGCAGGTGGCCTTCGCGCTGGGACCCCTGCTCTTCTTCGTGTATGGCATCGCCCCCTCGTGGGCCTTCGTTCTCGGAGCGGTCCTGGTCGTCGGCGGCATGGTCTCCACCGCACTCGTGCCCGCCTGGGTCGGCCGCGCCCACCTGGGCGCCGAGCGGACCGGGCGGCCCTCACTGCACGACGCCCTGGCCGGCGTCCGGGTCATCCGCTCCAACCCGGTCCTGCTCGGTGCCGTGTCGCTCGATCTCGCCGCCGTGCTGTTCGGGGGGGCGGTGGCACTGCTCCCCCGGCTCTCCACGAACGTGCTGGACCTGAACGCCTTCCAGCAGGGTGTCCTGCGCTCGGCCGGTGGCGTGGGGGCGGTCACGATGGCGCTCCTGCTGGCGTGGCGCCCGGTGACGCGTCGAGTCGGTGCCGTCCTGCTCGGATCGGTCGCCTGCTTCGGGCTGTTCACGATCGGGCTGGGCGTGTCGAACGGGCTCCTGGCCGCCGGATTCGCCCATGCCGCGATCCTGGCGTCGGACTCGGTATCGGTGTTCATCCGCTCG
The DNA here is from genome assembly GCA_044356125.1 of Acidimicrobiia bacterium. Lineage (GTDB taxonomy): Bacteria > Actinomycetota > Acidimicrobiia > Acidimicrobiales > JANYDT01 > JBIKWW01. The sequence continues at coordinate 5,283 of JBIKWW010000115.1, read as the reverse complement.
GCGATCGTCCCGTCGGTCACCCCGGAGGACCAGCGGGGGCGGGTGTCGGCGGTGGAGAACGTCTTCATCGGTGCGTCCAACGAGCTCGGGGCCTTCGAGTCCGGTGTCGCCGCCCAGCTCCTCGGGACGCGGGGCGGGATCGTGTCGGGCGGCATCCTGACGCTGGTCGTGGTGGCCTGCTTCGCTCGCGCCTTCCCGTCCCTGCGCCGCCTCGACCGCTTCGAGGACGCCAAGGCCCTCAGCGGTACGGGCGGACGCTGAACGCGGCGGCCGGGCACCCGGCTGAACCGGGCGGCATCGACCGCCCAAACGGTGCCGGGGGCCGCCCCGGCGCCGTGCAACACTCGTCGCCATGTCGTCCCTGCTCGCCGCCGTCGAGATGGCCCCCCGTGACCCGATCCTGGGCCTGAACGAACAGTTCGCCGCCGATGATCGCCCCGGCAAGGTGAACCTGGGGGTCGGCGTCTACTACGACGAGGCCGGCAAGCTCCCCGTGCTGCGGTGCGTGACGGCGGCCGAGCAGCAGATCCTCGGCTCCCCGACGGCCCGTGGCTATCTCCCGATCGACGGTCTCGCCGCCTACGACCAGGCCGTGCAGGGCCTCGTGTTCGGCGCCGGATCCGACGTGCTGACGGCTGGCCGGGTCGCCACGATCCAGGCGCTCGGCGGCACCGGCGGCCTGAAGGTCGGGGCCGACTTCCTCCGCAGGCTGAACCCTTCGGCAACCGTGCTGATCAGCGACCCGAGCTGGGAGAACCACCGGGCGCTGTTCACCAACGCCGGCTTCACCGTCGGGACCTACCCGTACTACGACGCCGAGCGTCGGGGCATCGACACCGAGGCCATGCTCGCAACGCTCGCCGCCGCTCCCGCCGGGACGATCGTGGTGCTGCATGCCTGCTGCCACAACCCGACCGGTTACGACCTCTCCCCCGCCGACTGGGCGGAGGTCGTGCGCATCGTTGCCGACCGCGGCCTCGTCGCCTTCCTCGACATGGCGTACCAGGGCTTCGGAGACGGGATCGCCGAGGACGGCGCAGTCGTGCAGATGTTCGTCGAGTCGGGAGTCGACTTCCTGGTGGCGACGTCGTTCTCGAAGAGCTTCTCGCTCTACGGCGAGCGCGTGGGTGCCCTCAGCGTCGTCTGCGCCGACCGCGACGAGACGGCCCGCGTGCTGAGCCAGCTCAAGGTCACCATCCGCACCAACTACTCCAACCCGCCCACCCACGGGGCGAAGATCGTCTCGACGGTCCTCGGTACGCCCGAGCTGCGGGCCATGTGGGAGGAGGAGCTGGCCGGGATGCGCGTCCGCATCAAGGAGATGCGCGCGGCACTCGTCGACGGCCTGAAGGCTGCCGGCGTCACCCAGGACGTCAGCTTCATCACCGCCCAGCGCGGCATGTTCAGCTACTCGGGCCTCTCGGCCGAGCAGATGCAGCGCCTGCGCAGCGAGTTCGGCGTCTACGGGGTCGACTCCGGGCGCATCTGCGTCGCCGCCCTCAACCGGGGCAACCTCGACACGGTGTGCCGGGCCATCGCCGCCGTGATGTGAGCGCCGCCGTCCGCATCCGGCGCCACGGGTGGGAGCCCTGGGGGGCCGTGCCGGGCTACGCCCTCACGGTCCGGGGCGAGCCGGCCACGGCGGTGTTCTTCAGGAAGGTCCTGAGTCGGTAGCTTCGGCGGCCGTGTACCCCGCCGTCCATGCCGCCGCCACGCCCGACAAGCCCGCCTACATCATGGCGACCTCGGGTGAGACCGTCACCTACGCCGAGCTCGAGGCCGACTCGAACCGCATCGCCCACCTCTTCCGCAACGCCGGCCTCAAGCCGGGCGACGCCATCGCCCTGTGCGCCGAGAACCACCCCTGGTACTTCAAGGTGTGCTGGGCCGCCCAGCGCGCCGGCCTGCAGTACACGGCGATCTCGTCGCGGCTGACCGTCGGCGAGGCCGAGTACATCGTCAACGACTGCGGGGCGAAGGCCTACATCACGTCGCAGTACAAGGCCGACCTCGCCCGCGACCTGGCCGACCGCATGCCGAACGTGACGCTGCGGGCCTCGATGGACGGACCGATCGAGGGCTACGAGCGCCTCGCCGATCTCATCGCGGCGCTCCCCACGACGCCCATCGCGGACGAGCGCGAGGGCGGCGACATGCTCTACAGCTCGGGCACGACCGGCCGCCCGAAGGGCGTGAAGGTCCAGCTGTCCCTGGCGCCGATGGGAACTCCGAACCCGCTGCTCTCGCTGCTGCAACTCCTCTACCAGGCCGACGGCACCGCCATGTACCTGTCTCCCGCCCCCTTCTACCATGCGGCTCCGCTTCGCTACTGCATGAGCATGATGCGACTCGGCGCGACGGTCGTGGCCATGGAGCACTTCGATCCCGAGCAGGCCCTTCAGCTCATCGAGCGCCATCGCATCACGCACGCGCAGTGGGTCCCGACGATGTTCGTGCGCATGCTGAAGCTGCCCGACGAGGTCCGCACCCGCTACGACGTGAGCTCGATCAAGGTCGCGATCCACGCCGCTGCGCCCTGCCCCATCCCCGTCAAGGAGCAGATGATCGCCTGGTGGGGCCCCGTCATCTACGAGTACTACGCAGGCACCGAGGGCAACGGCTTCTGCGCCATCACGAGCGAGGAATGGCTGCAACACCGAGGCAGCGTCGGCAAGAACCTCCTCGGCGCCATGCACATCTGCGACGACGAGGGCAACGAGTTGCCGGTCGGTGAGGCCGGCGTGATCTTCTTCGAAGGCGGCATCAACGTCTTCGAGTACCACAACGACCCCGAGAAGACGAAGAGCTCACGCCACCCCGAGCACGGCAACTGGTCGACCCTCGGCGACATCGGCTACGTCGACGCCGACGGCTACCTCTACCTCACCGACCGCAAGGCCAACATGATCATCTCGGGCGGGGTGAACATCTATCCCCAGGAGGCGGAGAACGTGCTCACGATGCATCCCCGGGTGGCTGACGTCGCCGTGTTCGGGGTACCCAACGAGGAGTTCGGCGAGGAGGTCAAGGCCGTCGTCCAGCCCGTGCGCTGGTCCGACGTCGATACGCCGGAGAAGGCGAAGGCCGTCGAGCGCGAGCTCATCGACTTCTGCAAGCAGCAGCTCGCCGGGCTGAAGTGCCCGCGCACGATCGACTTCGAGCAGGATCTGCCGCGTCATCCGACCGGCAAGCTCTACAAGCGACTCCTCAAGGACCGCTACTGGCAGGGTCGTACCCTCACGAGCTGACGCTGCGCCCGGCCCCGGGAACGGGGCCCAGCGGGAGCGCCAGGACCCGCGCGACCGCGGCGTCGACCGATGAGGGTCCGATCGAGACGGACCCGGTCTCCGCCAGGAACTCGCCGCGGCCGTCCTGGGTCAGGATGGGTCGCAGGCGAGGGCCGGCCCCGTAGGTCAGCACCGGCGACCTCCGCCAGTCACGCCATCGGGCCGCCAGGCCGAGCAGCCGCAGGGAGGCGGCCGTTCCCGCCGCACCTCCGGCCAGGCGTTCGGCCAGGCGGTGCGCGTCGACGGCGATCCGGGCACCCTGGCGGGCGGCGTCGATCCAGGGCTGGACCGACGCGTCGAGTCCGACCTCCTCGGCGCGCTCGGGCAACGAGGCGAGGAGTTCCTCCCACGATGCCCGGTCGGGGTCGTCGCCGAGCCAATGGGGATCGCCGGCGAAGGCGGTCGCCGCCGCCAGTCCCGACCACCCACGGGCGCCGACGTGGTCCCGCCAGGCCGCCAACGGGTCCGCTCCGGCGCACCAGGCGGCAGCCGACGCGATCGTGGCGGTCGAGGCGAGCGGGTGCTCCATCGGGTTCCACAGCACGCCCGAGCAGTGGTCGCGCAGCGCCCGATCACGTCCCGAGAGCGGTCCGAGGTGGAGCGCGTCGCCCATGACGGCGTCGTTGACGGGCGTGTTGTCCCACAGCAGGGGGAGACGGCCGGTTCGGGCGGTCCAGCGGCGGGCGTCGTCGGCGTCGATGCGGTCGTTGACGACCGAACCGCCCGTCCACATCACCTCGATCGCCGGGTCGAGGTCACGGCAGAGGGCGCTCAGGTAGGCGGACGGCTCGGTGCCGCAATAGTGCGTCGGGACGATCCACACCGGGCAGCGGAGCTCGGCGAGGAGGCGATGGGCGAGGTCCCGGTGCGCAGCCCCGTCATCAAGTGCGGGGAGGTCGTCGCAGCTCAGCACGACCACCGACGCGCCCGCCCCGACGGCCGGCGCGAGCTTGACGACCAGCTCGGTTGCTGTCGCCCCGGGGCCGGGCGTGAGACCGACCCCGAGGGCGACGCCGGCACGGCGACGGGCCAGCTCACCGAACTGGGCCAGCTCGTCGGACGTGAACGGGGCCCTCCAGTCGTCACGGTGACGCGGCTCGGCCTTGGCCGCCCACACGAAGTGGGTCATCCCCCACGCGTGGAGCCGGTCGATCCAATCGAGCCGGTGCCGGTGTGGCCACGGCGGCCCGTAGAACCCCTCGATGACGCCTCGGATCCGCATGTTCCCCTCGTGCCGGGCTCAACCGGTGGTTCCGGTCCGTCCCGCCCCGCTCAGACCTCCCGGCCGGTCGAAGAGGTAACCCTGCCCCATCCGGCAGCCCAGTTCCAGCAGGACGTCCTGCTGACGTCGGTGCTCCAGGCCCTCAGCGACCGTCTCGAGCCCCAGCGTGGTGCTCAGGGCCAGGATCGCCCGGACGAGCGAATCGTCGCTGTCGCCGTCGAGGGCCCGCACGAAGCGACCGTCGATCTTGAGCAGGTCGAGCGGGAGGTTCTGCAGCGCGGCGAGCGACGAGTACCCCGTTCCGAAGTCGTCGATGGCCAGTCGTACGCCCAGCTCCCGGAGCCGGTGGGCGTTGTCGCTGAGCGCCGCCGAGTCGTTGAGCGCGATCTGCTCGGTGATCTCGAGCACGAGGCGCTCGGGAGCCATCGCAGCGCGGCGCAGCGAGTCGACGGTCACGTCGAGGAACGACTCGGCGGCGAGCTGTCCAGCCGAGACGTTGACGTGCAGGTGGACCGGTCTCCCCGAGGGCGTGCGGAGGCTGCTCACCTCGGCGCAGGCCCGTTCCAGCGCCCACCCGCCGATGCGTCCCATCACGCCGCATTCCTCGGCGGCGGCGACGAACCGGTCGGGCGCCAGGAAACCGAGCTGGTCGTGGTCCCACCGCAGGAGCGCCTCCAGGGCCACCGGAGCGCCGGTGCGCAGGTCGACGATCGACTGGTAGTCGATGGTGAAGCGCTGCTCGTCGAGCGCCGTCCGCAGGCCCGTGATGATCTG
>JBIKWW010000114.1:0-8999 GCA_044356125.1 Acidimicrobiia bacterium | reverse complement strand
CGTCTTCGAGTGCGGCAACGAGATCATGAGCACCAAGATCGCCATCGGCAAGCCCAGCGCCCCCACGCCGACGGGATCGTTCTTCCTGGTCGACCTGCTCCGTCCGCCGAAGGGGTCCACCGGTCCCTACGGGCCGTACGCCTTCGGCATCTCCGGGTTCTCGAACGTGTACCAGACCTACGGCGGTGGTGACGGGCGGGTCGGCATCCACGGGACCAACGCCCCGTCCCTGCTCGGTGGGGCCGTGTCTGACGGCTGCATCCGGATGGACAACAACGCCATCACCAAGCTGGCCAAGACCATCTACCTCGGCTCGCCGGTCAACATCCGGCTGGGCTGACGGGGCCGGTCCGAACCGGCTGGCCCGAACCGGATCCTCTGACGCCACGGCACGGCCCGTGCATCGGTCCTCATCGCATCGGTCCTCGTCGGCTCGGTCCTCGTCGGCTCGGTCCTCGTCGGCTCGGTCCTCGTCGGCTCGGTCCTCGTCGGCTCGGTCCTCGTCGGCTCGGTCGGCGGTGGCCATCGCCGCCGTGATCGCCGCGTTCGCGGCGGCCGGCGTGGCCACCGGTCCCCCGCCCGCAGGGGCCGCACCACCGGCCGTGGTGCCGGTCCGCAGCAGTGTCCCCCGCCCGACGACGACCATCCGTCGAGCCCCCCGCCCGAGCGTGCGTCCAACGACCAGGGTCCCGGCGCCGCCGGCGTCACTGCAACCGGGCGCTCAGCCGGCGGCGGGTGCCGTTCCCGCCCTGCTGCCGCCGCCCGTCCAGCCCCCGCCCGTCCAGTCCGGCGTCCAGCCTGCCCAGGCTCCCGTGCAGGCTTCGGCGTCGACGGTGCCGGGGGCCCAGGAGCGCCACCTCGTGGCCACGGCGCTGGGGTCGGCCATCGAGGTGTTCCCGGCTGCTGACGTCAACGAACGCACCATGGTGCTGCGCACCTCGGTCGACGCCGCCGGGCCCGTCACGCTGCTCGTCGTCGCCCGAACGCCGGACCGGCTCGAGGTCCTGCTGCCCGTCCGACCGAACGGCTCCACGGGCTGGGTCCGGGCTTCGGACGTCAGCCTGAGTGAGCACCCCTACCGCATCGTCGTCGAGTTGTCGGCTTTCCGGCTCACGCTGCTGCGGGACGGGGCTGCGCTGGAGCGGTTCCCGATCGGCGTCGGCAAGGGCAGCACGCCCACACCGGGCGGCCGCTACTACACGAAGGAGCTCCTGGCTCCGCCGAACCCCCAGGGACCCTACGGACCCTTCGCCTACGGCCTCTCGGGCTTCTCGCCCGTGCTCACCAGCTTCGCCGGGGGCACCGGGGTCATCGGGATCCACGGCACGAACCGCCCCGAGCTCATCGGCCAGAACGTCAGCTCGGGCTGCATCCGCATGCTCAACGACGACATCACCCGTCTGGCCCGGCTGCTCCCGCTCGGCGTTCCGGTCGACATTGTCGCCTGAGGGTCCGGCCTGGGAGGTCGGGCCTGGATGGGCCCTCGAGGGTGCTGGGGGCCTCCCCGCCCTTGGACGCGACCTCTGGACGCGACCCTGGACGCGGCGAGGCCCCCTCCCGGAGGAGGGGGCCTCACCGGCTGACAGCGTCAGCGGATCAGTTCAGCGGTGCTGGGATCAGCCCGTGAAGGTCGGGGCCTCGACGACCGGCTCGGCCGGTGCCGGGGCGACCGCCGGAGCGGCCGTGGTGGCCGGGGCGGCCGTGGTGGCCGGAGCGGCGGTCGTGGCCGGAGCAGCGGTCGTCGTGGTGACGTAGCTGTTGGTCACGATGACGCTGCCGACGCAGTCGGGGCGGGAGGTCGACAGGGCGACGCCGCTCGTGGAGGACAGCGCCGGGTCGAGGCAGCCCACCTGGGTCTGGCGGATGACCACACGACCATCGGTGGTGTTGTCGCCGCTGTTGTCAGCGTAGGAGGCGGTGGCGCCATCGGAACGGGTCTCGGTGACGAGGCAGTTCGTGCCGGCGGCGATGTTGCGGTAGATGCGGGACTGACGGTCCTTGAGCAGGAACGTCTCACGCGGGCCGCCCTGGTCGCAGGCCACCGAGATCTCGTAGATCGCGATGTTCGTCTTGGGGTCGCCGGTGACGACCTTCGACACGATCAGGTCGCCGGTGAAGCCGTTGGTGACCGTCAGCGTGCCGCCGTTGGCCAGCACGGAGTTGCTGGAGACGGCGGTGGAGCCGGAGGCGCCGCTCAGCGACGAGTAGGACAGGTTGGACCCATTCGAGTTGGTCTCCACGACGGTGCAGGTGGTGCTCGTCGAGAGGAAGGGGAACTCGTTCACGCCGAAGACGCGGGAGGCGCCAGCGGCGAGCGTGAAGTTCTGGACACCCGGGAAGGAGTTCAGACCGGCGAGGATCTCGTTCTGGGTCGTGGTCGACAGGGTCAGCCACACGGCGCGGGTGTGGATGGTGCCCGCCGGGAAGCCCGAGGGGATGGCCGTCGTGCGGTAGTCGTAGAAGATCGTCGGCGACGCGCTCAGCGACGGCACGCTCAGCTGGATGTAGCTGTTGGCCCCGGTCACGACCAGGTCGCCGTCGCCGGGAGCGCCGGCCACGGTCGAGCCGTGGACGGCCGAGGGACGGCCACAGGACAGCGACATCGCGTAGGCGAAGCCGGCGGTGGGCTCGGTGCCCACGACGACCTTGCGCACGGTGACCTGCGGGTAGCTGACGGTCACGACGACGTCGGTGCCGCTGGTGACGGCGATCTCAGCGGTGGACACCGAGGAGGTGCCGCTGACGGTACGGGCCGTGCCACCCACCGAGATGGAGATGGAGGCGGCGCCGAGGGGCAGAGCCGCACCCGACGAGTTCGACTGCTGCGCCAGGAAGGAGCAGGCCGTCGTCGACTGGAGGCCGAAGGTGAAGGTGGTCTGGCCACCCGTGGCCGTGGCCGGGAAGCTGGCGCTCAGCGACTGGGGCGTGGTGTTGGGCTCGACGCCCTGCAGACGCACACAGGTGATCGACACGCCGATGGCGGCGACCGTCGACGGGACCGGGCCGACGGTGCGGGCGGTCACGTTGATGTTGCGGTTGTTGTTCGTGTTGGGGGTGACGACGGGGATGGTGGCCGTCTGAGCGGAAGCGCTCGTGGCGGCGAACATCGAACCCATGAGCACGCCCGCAGCGACGAGAGCGAGGCTCTTGCGCATTGAGGTTTCCTCCTGAAGGTTGACGCCGGCGGTGGACCGGTCCCGATGGGATCCGGATCGAGCCATCGGAAGTGAGGGCCCAGCACCGGGCCCGGGGCAATGGACCCCGGGCACGAGCACCTTACGGAACGATTGTGACGAACGCAAGCACATGTGACGTGTTGTCGTCACAGATCCACAACATTTGGGGTGGTGCGGGCCGGACCGCGCGAAACAGATGCAGAGCGTGGCCACGTGAGCATGGAGCGTGGTCGCAGTGCCCGGGTCGGCCGGGGCACTCACATGCCGACGGCCAGGGTGCGGGCCGGTTCCCGCAGGAGCCCGTGCAGGGTCGGGATCCCGATCACCAGTGCCACCAGGGCGGCGATGAGGATGCGCAGCCCGGGGAACGGGTGGGCGTCGGTGAGGTCGATGACGAGCGCGGTCAGGCATCCTCCGCCCGTCGCGAACAGACCCCAGCCCCAGCGTCCGAACGCTTCCAGCAGCGCCACCACCAGACCGGCCACGGCGAGCACGGCATGGGCCAGCAGCAGGGCCCAGACGATGCGGCGACCCTCACCGACGTCGCCGCCGGCGAAGGCCACCCCGGGGGCGGCCAGGGCGAACCCGGTCACGACGAGCGAGCACAGGCCGGTCCCGAGGGCCAGGCGAACGACGGCCCCCCGCCACAGACGCAGCAGGAGCACCCCGGGGCGGGCGGCGGCCCCGGTCGGTGCGTGCACGGCGGTGTCGGCCAGTGCCGGGGGGAGCACGTCCCACAGCCGGGACATGTGGACACCCCCCCAGAGGCTGCCCACCAGCGACGGGATGACGGTCAGCGTCGGCAGCACGCCCTTGGCCGACCAGGGGAAGCGGGGTTCGAGCACCAGCAGCAGCCCGAGCCCGGCGCCGATCAGGGCCGCCGGCACGGCGCGGCCGATGGGACCGGGGCGGCGGGCCGAGGGGGCGGTTCGCAGCAGGGCCACGGCACCGATACCGAGCGCGGCGGCGGCGGAGACGCCGAGCAGGACGCGCGGGTCGACCCCGAGCCAGAGGCCGCCGGTGACGGCCAGGAGGGCGCTGCCGAAGGGGAGGCCGAAGCCCAGGCGGGCCACGAGGAACCCGCCGATCCACAGCAGCGTCAGCCCGGAGGCCAGCAGGCCCCACCCCGGGGCGACGGCCATCGCCCCGGCCCCGACGAGCACGACGGCGGCGCTGCGTCCGAACTGGCGGCGCAGCCGACCGAGGCCGTCGGGACCCCCGAGGTAGCGGCGTCGGGCGAACCACTGGGCGCCGAGCGCGAAGGGGAGTGCCACCCGCCAGGCGATGTCGACGGTGGAGCTGCCGAGGGCGTCGGCCAGCTCCGACACCCACAGGCCCGTCATGAGCACCCCGATGACGAAGCCGAGGTCGCCGATGGCGGTCTGCCAGGCGGGGTCGGCGACGCGATGGTGGGGTCGGCGGGTGGGCGGCGAGCCGATGCGGGTGGGGGGGTGGGCGACGACGTCGCGGGCCACGCCGTGGGAGCGGTCGGGGGTGACGCCGCCCCAGGCCTCCAGCACGACGGCCGCCTCCAGCGCGTCCTGGGGCGGGCGGCCGAGGCGCGCCTCGACGAGGGCGACGGCACCGGCCCGGTCGGGAACCTCGACGGCCCCGCCGGCCGACTCGTCGACGGTGTCGTCGGTCATGGCGACACCGTCGCGGGCGCTGGTTCCTGCCCTGGTGCCTCGGCCGCCATCAGCGGTCTCCGGCTTCGGGCCGGTCGCCGGCCAGGGCCCGGTCGGCGGGCCGGTCACGGGCCCGGTCGCGGGCTCCCGTCGGGCCCGGGCGGGAGGCCCCGGCCGCGCCGCCCCGCCCCGATCCCACGAGCAGGGGGAGCAGCCGCAGGTCCGTCGGCTCCTCGGGGGTGACGGGCTCGGCCAGCGCGGTGCCCGTCAGCTCCGTCAGCAGCGACCGGTAGCCCTCCAGGCACGCCGCCTGGCCGAACTGCCGGGCCGCCCGGACCCGGCTCCGTTCGCCGAGCTGGTGGGCCAGGGCGGGGTCACCGACGAGCGTGAGCACCCCGGTGGCGAGGGCCTCGTGGTCGCCGGGAGCGACGACGTAGCCGCAGCCGGCCAGGGCCTCGGGCACCCCGCCGACCCGGGTGGCGACCACCGGGCGACCATGGGCCATGGCTTCGAGCACGGTGATGGGGAACCCCTCGCTGATGGAGGTGAGCAGCACGACGTCGGCCCGCACCAGCTCGTCGAAGGGCTCGCTGGTGTGGCCGCGGAACACGAACCGGTCGCCGAGCCCGAGCTCGCGGTGCAGGGCCTGGCAGCTCTCCCAGTACTGCTCGTTGCCCCGGGGCACGTTGCCGAAGTGCTCGAAGCGGACGTCGGGGTCGGTGGCCAGGACGCGAGCGGCCGTGTGCAGCGTGGTGAGGACGTCCTTCAGCGGGTCGATGCGGGCGATCGACACGACCCGCTTCCCGGCCGGAGCCTCCGGCACGTCGCGGGGCACGAGCACCCCGTTGTGGATGACGCGGACACGGTCGAGGTCGACGCCCAGCTCGCGCTCCCAGTGGGTGTTGGCCGTCGTGACCGGGGCGACGACGTCGGCGTGGGCGTAGCAGAGCAGGGCCAGCCCCCGGGCGAGCCGGGTGGCGGCCCAGCGGGCCGCCGGGGAGCCGTCGCTGCGCACGGCGGCCAGGTAGGCCTCCCGCACGTAGACGCCGTGCTCGGACAGCACGAGGGGGATGTCGTGCCGGCGGCGGTGCACCACGGCGGGGAGGGCGGCCCACCCGGCTGCGGTCACGAGGAGCAGGTCGGGACGTTCCGGGCCCTCCGGGGTGGGGTGGGCGGCGCACCGGGCCACCCAGTAGAGGGTGTGGTAGAGCTCGGTCGCCTCCTGCAGGTCGAAGGACGGGGCGGGGGCGCCGTCGTGGCTGGCGTCGTCGAGGGCGTCGCCCAGGGCGGCGAGGAACCCCTCCCAGGCGGCCCTGCGGCGGAACGACGGCCGGATGCGCGACGCGTGGTCCCGGCACCAGGTGAGGACCTCGGCCATGGCCGCCGTGTCCGTCCGCCAGCGCAGCAGACCCCGGACGAGCTCGGCGGGCAGGTCGTCGCGGTCGGCGTGACGGCGCAGCGGGTTCCAGGGGTGGACCGATTCCGACCACAGCTCCAGGTGGCTGACGACCTCGACGTTGCCGCCCAGCTCGTAGACCGGTGCCCGGTGCACCCCGCCGGCGGTGATGGGCAGCACCTGCCAGCGGACGTCGGCGAGGCCGTTGACGAGGATGTCGCACCACGTGCTCACCCCACCGTGGATGAAGGGATAGGTGCCTTCGGTGGTGAGCAGCACCCGGAGCGGGTCGCTGGACCGCTCGCCGGAGCGGGGCCGTGCTGTCGTGCTGCCTCGCCCCACGTGGACCTCCGGGGGGGAGATCCTACCGAGGGCCGCTCCGCCCGCCGGGACGGCGGACGGGAACGCAGCGCAGGAGCCTCAGGCCGTCCGGCGCCGCGGTCGGCGGCGGGTCTCGGCGGTGTACTCGAGCACCTTGGCCAGACCGACGTGCTCGCCGTCGGCGTCCCACCACTTGGTCTCACAGCGGCTGCAGGAGTGCATCGTCAGGTGGCGGTCGCCGACGGTCATGGCGATCGAGACGAGGTTGGCGATCTTGCAGAGCGGGCAGCGCATGGCCGGTGGTGTCCTCCGTGGATTCGGCCGCGGGTTGCGAACCGAAGACCCTCCCAGGTCGACTGGAAGCATCGGCAGGGCGACGGTTTCTCTTGAGCGGTTTCCTCGTCGGTGGGCGGACAACGGGCCCCGGGGCCCAGGTGCGGGGCCCGGGCGTGGGCCGTTCGACCCGCTGGGCGACCGGTGGGCGGGCCGGCCCAGCGGGCGGGTTCCGCCGGATTGCTCAGGCGCTTCCGTCGAGCCTGGCCGCCAGCTGGATGACGGCGATGAGGTTGAAGCCGACGTGGACGAACAGCGTCGGCCCCAGGCGCCGGTGGCGCAGGTGGACGAGACCCATGACGAGGCCGACGAGCGCCAGGGCGGGGAACTGGAGCCCCTGGGCGTGGAAGGCGGCGAACACCAGGGAGGACACGGCGACGGGCACCGCGGCTCGTTCCCACCCGCCCGGTCGTCGCTCGAAGGCGCGCAGCAGGGCGCCCTGCAGGCCGCACCGGAAGACGAGCTCCTCGACCAGCGGGGCACCGACGACGATGAGCACGGCGAGCAGCCAGAAGGAGGGGCCGAGCCCGCCGGCCCGGCTGGTGAGGTCCTCGGCGGCGTCCCCGACACGCTCCCGGGTGGTTCCTCCGGTGAGGGCGTCCCACGCCACATAGGGGATGGCGACGAGGAACTGCATGGCGATCCCCAAGGGCAGCCAGAGCGCGTCGGAGGGTCGGACCACCGGGGCCAGGTCGGCGATCAGCGCGTCGCGTCGTCCAGCGAGGCCGAGGGCGACGGGCACGGCGGCGAACCCGGCCCACAGGGCGAGGAAGGCCACGACCGTGCCGCCGAGCGAGGTCGTGTCGAGCCCGGTGGCCGCCAGCGCGGCGACGGCGAGGATGCCCCCGACGACGATGCCCGAGGCCAGCGTGGCCACCGCCACGCCGAAGGTGTAGCCGCCGCTCGTCGCCGACGGGTCGCCGACCCCCCGCGGGTCGGTCATGGCGCCGCGGTCACCGGTCGTGCGGTCACCGGTCGTGCGGTCACCGGTCGTGCGGTCACCGGTCGGACGGTCACCGGTCGTGCGGTCACCGGGCCGGCCCGGGCGGGAGGGTGCCGTCGTCGGGGGCCCCGTCGGCGCCCTGCTCCTCGGGCAGCGCGTCGGACGGGTCCCCGGGCCGGCGGTCGATCGCCAGCTCGGGCAGCTCGGCGACCTCGGGGCGGTCGGGTCCGGCCTCGTCCAGCTCGGGGAGCTCCGGCCGATCCGGTCCGGCCTCGTCCAGTTCGGGAAGCTCCGGCCGATCCGGTCCGGCCTCGTCCAGCTCGGGGGCCACCGCCGGGGCGGCCGGGACGTCGGGTCCGACGGGGGCCGGGGCGGGAACGAGGCGCCGGCGCCGGTCGCGGCGCCACAGCACGATGCAGCCCGCCGCCCCGGCGAGGGAGACGACCTGGCCGAAGCGGTCGATGGGCGTGGTGCGCCAGACCACGTCGACCTGGGTGCTGGTGGGCACCACCACCATCGTGTTGGGGGCCAGGCGCCAGGGACCCTTGCCGCCCTTCACGGTGAAGTTGGGGAAGTAGGAGGTGCGCACGGCGACCGGGACCCCGACCCGGTCGACCTTGAAGCTCACGCCGTCGCGGCGCTTCTCGATGTCGGTGATGGACACCTTCGGCAGCGGACGCTGCTGGGTGGCGCCGATGGTGACGCCCTCTCCGTAGGTGCCCGTGCCCTCGGGCCGGTCGGCGACGTTCACCGGGACCCGCTGCCATTCCGCAGGACCGCCGGCGGCGTAGGGGACGGGGTAGCTGAGGGTGTCGCGGAACACGACGGTGCCGAAGTCGAGCCAGCCCTCCTGCTGCGCCTGGCCGATGCCGGTGACGACCGCCGGCTCGAACGGCAGCGGCGCCACGTTCTCGGAGCCCTTCACGAGGTAGATGGTCCACGTCGTGGGACAGGCGCCCCCGTTGTTCTCGTCCTGGGAGCACGTGCGCGTGTACGGCGCGTTGGCCACTGGCGTCAGCAGGTCGGGGAGGGCGTTGGCCTGGTCGGTGGCGGCCTTGGAGAAGGCCATGTAGTAGCGGATGCCGAACTGCTGGAGCCGCTGGACGCCCTTCTCCACGTTGAGGCCCTCGTAGGGCAGGTTGCGCTGGGGGTTGGACGGCGCCTTGCTGAGCAGGGCGGCGTTCATGAAGTGGTAAGGCGTGGTG
>JBIKWW010000112.1:0-9042 GCA_044356125.1 Acidimicrobiia bacterium | reverse complement strand
GAAGGTCGCCGCCACGGTCCGCAACGCCCAGCCGGGCACGGGCTACGGGCTGACCGAGACCCACGGGATCGTGACGGCCGTGTCCGCCCGGAACTTCCTGGCCAAGCCGGCCTCGGCCGGGCCGGTCGTGCCCACCCTCGAGGCCAAGCTCGTCGACGAGTTCGGCAACGACGTTCCGCCGTCGCCCGATGCGGTCGGCGAGCTGTGCGTTCGGGGCCCGGTCGTGATCAAGGGGTACCTCAACCGACCGGAGGCGACCGCCGAGGCGATCCGCGACGGATGGTTCCGGACGGGTGACATCGCCCGTATCGACGAGGACGGCTACGTGTTCATCGTCGACCGGGCCAAGGACATGGTGAACCGGGGCGGCGAGAACGTCTTCTGCAGCGAGGTCGAGACGGCCATCTACCGGCACGAGGCGGTCGCCGAGGCGGCTGTGTTCGGGGTCCCCGACGAACGCCTGGGCGAGGACGTGGCAGCTGCCATCGTGCTGCGCGACGGGGCTTCGCTGACCCCCGACGAGCTCCGTGCCTTCCTGTCCGACCAGCTGGCGCGCTACAAGATCCCGTCGCGGATCTGGGTGCTGGGCGACCCGCTGCCGCGCAACGCCAACGGCAAGTTCCTCAAGCGGGAGCTCCGGGCCCGCCTCGTGGGCAGCTGACCCGCCCGCCGGCGTGACCGATGTCAACCCGTTCACGGGATTCGGCCAGCCGGTTCTGAGGAACCTCACAGCTTGGCCGGGGAGGCTGAAAGCGCTCTCGCCGGCGGTCGGCGGGCACCGGTTCGGAGGCGACGTCATGGAACCCGTTCATCCCCACGATCACGGCGACGAGCCCACGGCCACCCCGGGGCTCGGGCGACGCCGGGCTCGGCCTCGGGGCCGGAGCCTCGCTCCTGGTGGGCCGCAGCCTTCCGGCCTGGTCGGCCTCGACGATCAAGGCCACGACGAAGAACGCCACGACGAAGAACGCCACGACGAAGAACGCCACGACGAAGAACGCCACGACGACCACCCGCAAGTCGACGACCGTCAAGCCGACTGCAACGACCGTCAAGCCGGCGGCGACCACGTCGGCCCCGACGTCCGGCTCGGCCGGGGGTGCGGCAGCCAAGGGCGAGTACGTCGTCAGCTACGCCTACACGCCCTCGGGCGGGTTCGGTCGGGTCCACAACCCCTACCAGGCGGTGTGGATCGAGACGGCCGAGGGGGCGGCGGTGCGGACGCTGTTCCTCAGCTTCGAGAGCGGCCGCGGCCTGCGCTGGCTGCCTGAGCTGGTGCGCTGGTACCGGGCCGACCAGGTCCGCCAGATGACCGGTGGGACCGACGTGATCGCGGCCGTTTCCAGCGCCACCCGGACACCGGGTTCGGTGCGTGTGGCCTGGGACGGTCTCGACGACACCAGGCAGCCGGTCGCCCCCGGCACGTACTACGTGTGCATCGAGACCGCCCGTGAGAAGGGCCCGTACAGCCTCGTGCGCGAAGCGGTGAAGGTCGGCTCGTCGGGCTTCGACCAGGCGCTCCCCGACAACGCCGAGATCACCGGCGCCCGGATCACCCACGCCGCCTGAGCACGGCCGTGAGCATCGACACCGCTCCCGCCGTCCTGGGCGGCCGCCGACACGACCTCGACGAGCTCCCGTCCCGCCTCGGATCCGACGGCCCGGCCGGCCTCGGATCCGACGAGATGGTGGGCGGCGAACCCCCGGCCCGCGGGCGCCACCGCAGGCGCAGCGCCTCGGTGCAGCGCTGGTCCCGGACGCTGCACGTCTACGCCAGCATGATCTGCCTGCTGGTGGTGCTGTTCTTCTCGGCCACCGGGCTCACCCTGAACCACCCGACCTGGTCGATCTTCGGCGGTCCGACCCGGCACACGGCGACGGGCACGCTCCCGGCCGGGTTCATGGAGGGGGCGTCGGTCGACTGGCTCGTCGTCGCCGACCACCTGCGCGACACCAACGGGGTGAAGGGCGCGGTGACCGACCGGCGCAGCGACGACCAGGGTGGCTCGATCAGCTTCCGTGGCCCCGGGTACGCGGCCGACGCGTTCTTCACCACCGCCGGCACCTACCAGCTCACCGTCGAGGGCCAGGGCCTGCTCGGCGTGATGAACGACCTCCACAAGGGCCGTGACGCCAACAGCGGCTGGAAGTGGCTCATCGACGCCTCGGCCGTCTTCCTCATCGTGGTGTCGCTCACCGGGATCGCGCTGCAGTTCGTCCTGCGCAAGCGCCGCCGCAGCGCCTTCGCCACAGCGGGGGCAGGAGCGGCGCTGTTCCTGATCGCCGTCTGGATGACGATCCGCTGAGGTCCGGCCGGATTCCCGGTAACCGGATTCCCGCACCGGATTCCCGGACCGGGTTCTGGCCGGGTTCCGGCCCGGTTCTGTCCCGGTTCTCAGCGCCGGGCGTGGCGGGCCCATGCCGACGAGGTGTGGACGGCCCCGTCCGGGGTGACCACGCAACCGGCCAGGCCCTCGCGCTCGGCGAAGGCGATCCCCTCGGGAGCGGGCAGCACGCTCAGCACCGTGGCCGCCACGTCGGCGGTCGCCGCCCCGGCGGCGATCACGGTGGCCGAAGCGACGTGCCCGACCGGTCGGCCGTCGCGCGGGTCGATCACGTGGGAGTGCCACCGGCCGCCGATGCTCACGCCGCGCCGGGCCAGGCCCGAGGTGGCCATGCCGCCGTCGGCGAGACCCACGATGGCCAGCGGGGGCTCGTTGTCGTAGGGCCGGTTCGGGTTCTCCAGGCCCACGAGCACCTCGGTGGCGCCGCGCACCAGCAGGTCGCCTCCCAGGTTGACGAGCAGGTGACGCGGCTGCACCCGGCCCATGACCAGCTCGGCCGCCAGGTCGATCACCAGACCCTTGGCCAGTGCGTTGAAGTTGAGCGCCCGGCAGTCCCCGACGGGCACCGCGCGGCGGCCGTCGATCCGGTAGCGGGGCTCGGCGATGGCGGCCGCGAGGTCGGCCAGCTCGGCGGGCTCGGGCTCGACCCCGTCCTCGGCCGCCTGCGCCCACCGTCGGGACAGCTCGCCCACGGCGGGGTTGAAGATCCCGCCACTGCGTCGCTGCCAGTCCAGGGCGGTCCCGAGCAGCCCGGCGAGCTCGGCGCTCACCTCGGCGGGCGCGCCGGCCCGCGCCCAGCACGACAGCTCGCTGTCCTGGCGGTACACGCTGAAGAGGGCCTCCAGGCGGGCGATCTCGGTGAGCAGCAGACGTTCGGCGACGGGGCCGTCCGCCGCCATGCCGGTGACGACGGTGAGCTCGAGGCGGGTTCCCAGCACGCCCTCGATGCGCGTCCGGTGCGTCGCTGTCCGCCTCCTCAGCACGGTCGGGTCAGCTGCTGCAGGACAGCATCGAGCAGCCGGCCCGGTGCCGGGCCCATTCGGGCCGCTTGCCGGCCCAGCGCTCGCGGCCGGGCTGCTCGTCGTAGGGGTGCCGCAGGACCCCGAGCAGCTCGGCGATGGGAGCGGCGTCACCCTGCTCGGCGGCGTCGATGAGCTCCTGGGCGATCCAGTTGCGCAGGACGTAGCGCGGGTTGGCGGCTCGCATCCGGGCGGTCCGGGTGGCATCGTCGAGGCCGCCGGCGACCACCCGGCGGCTCCAGGCCCGCAGCCAGGCGACGGTCGCATCGAGCAGGTCCCCGTGGAGATCGTCGGGTGCGTAGTAGGCCTCGCGCAGCGGGGCCACGAGGGCCTCGGGCCCGAGCTCCCCGTGGGGATCGAGGGGGACGTCGGCCAGGTTGCGCAGGAAGATCAGGTAGTCGGTCTCCGTGCGCCCGAGCAGGGCGTGGAGCTCGTTCACGAGGGGGACGTCCTCGGCGGGCCGGGGCTCGCCCCATCCGAGGCGCCGGGCCGTCATGGCGCCGAAGCCGTGCGAGTAGGCCGGTCCGAACCCGTCGAGCACGGCCTGCAGCTGTTCGGTGCCCCCCAGCAGGGGCACCAGGGAGTTGGCGAGCTGGGCCAGGTTCCATCCGACCACGGCCGGCTGGGCACCGAACCGGTAGCGCCTCATGCCGGCGTCGGTGGTGTTGGGCGTCCAGTCGGGATCGAAGCCCTCGAGCCAGCCGTAGGGGCCGTAGTCGATCGTCAGCCCGAGGATCGACATGTTGTCGGTGTTGAGCACGCCGTGCACGAACCCGACGCGCATCCAGTCGACGACCAGGGCTGCGGTGCGGGCGACGACCTCGCCGTACCAGGCCAGGAGGCGGTCCTCGAAGCCCTGGTGCGACGGGTCGTGGGCGATCTCGGGGAAGTCGCTGGCGATCGTGAACTCCACGAGTTGCCGCAGCAGGTCGAGATCGCCGCGGGCGGCCGGCAGCTGGAAGTTCCCGAAGCGGGTGAACGACGGGGCCACCCGGCACACGACGGCACCGGGCTCGGGCCGGGGGTTGCCGTCGTAGAACATGTCGCGCATGACCGCGTCGCCCGTGACCACCAGGCTGAGGGCCCGGGTCGTGGGCACCCCGAGGTGGTGCATGGCCTCCGAGCACAGGAACTCCCGCACGGAGGACCGCAGCACGGCCCGGCCGTCGGCGGTCCGGGAGTACGGGGTCGGGCCGGCCCCCTTGAGCTGGAGCGTCTGGTGGCGACCGTGGACATCGAGCACCTCGCCGAGCGCGAGCGCCCGGCCGTCGCCGAGCTGACCCGCCCAGTTCCCGAACTGGTGGCCGCCGTAGACCATGGCGAAGGGATCGGCGCCGACCGGGACCCGGTTGCCGCCGAAGACCTCGGCGAAGTCCTGGGACGCGGTCACGTGCTCGGGCAGGCCGAGCAGGTCGGCGACCTCGCGTGAGACGGCCAGCGTGCGGGGCCGCGCCACCGGGGTGGGCCGCACCCGGCTGAAGGCGGCGCCGGTGACCTGACGCCGGGTGTTGCGCTCATCGGGGTCGGCGGGCAGCCCGGCCGTGAACCGAGGATCGAAGCGCAGCGCGTCGAGGTCGGGGACCACCGGTGCGGCGCCGGGCCCGGAGTCGGGGGAGTGGTTCATGGCATCGCCAACCGTACCGGCGCCCGCCCCCAACCGTGCCGGTTCAGCGCCGGTCGGGCAGGAACCGGAAGCGGTCGCGCACGGAGGCGACGACGGCGGGGTCGACCTCGGCGACGAGCAGGGCCTCGGTCCGGGCGCCGCCGGCGAGCACCTCACCGAGGGGATCGACGATGCGGGAGTCGCCGCAGTAGGCGAGACCGCCGCCGTCGCCGACACGGTTGACGCCCACGACGTAGGCCTGGTTCTCGATGGCCCGAGCCACGAGCAGGGACTGCCAGTGATGGCGGCGGGACTCGGGCCAGTTGGCGGGCACGACGTAGCAGTCGGTGACGGTGGCGAGCTGCCAGAACTCATCGGCGAAGCGCAGGTCGTAGCAGATGAAGAAGCTCGTGCGCAGGCCTTCGATGTCGACCGTCAGGAAGCGGTCGCCGGCCCGGTAGTGCTCGGGTTCGCCGCCGTAGGAGAACGGGTGGATCTTGTCGTAGTGGTGGGTGGTGCCGTCAGGGGCGACGAGCAGCAGCCGGTTGACGGCCCGCTCGGCCGGGTCGGGCCGCATCGGCACCGATCCGCAGATCCACATCCCGTGGGTGGTGGCCATCTCGTGGAGGAAGGCGGTCGAGGGCCCTTCCACGCCCTCGGCGAGCCGTTCGGGGGCCATGGTGAACCCGACCGGGAACATCTCGGTCAGTACCGTCAGGCGGGCGCCGGAGGCCGCCGCAGCGGCGATCTGGGGACGCAGGCGCCGACGGGTCTCGTCGCCGTCCTCCCATGCGATGTCGTGCTGGACGGCGGCCAACTTCATGCCGGGGATCCTTTCATCCGGGCCAGCCGCTCGACGGCTGCGTCGATCACGTCGAACCGCTTGCAGAACGCGAAGCGCACATAGGACCGGCCTTCTTCGGGGCGGGCGTAGAAGACCGAGTTGGGGATGGCGACCACACCGGCCCGGGCCGGAAGGGCCCGGCAGAAGGAGGCCCCGTCGTCATCGGTCAGGCCGGAGATGTCGGTGGTGATGAAGTACGTGCCCGACGGGCGGACCACCCCGAAGCCGGCCGCTGCCAGCCCGGCCGCGAGGCGGTCGCGCCTGGCCTGGAGATCGGCGGCGAAGGCGCTGAACCACGCCGGGGGGAGCCGGAGGCCGACGGCCACGGCGTACTGGAAGGGGCCGCTCGACACGTAGGTGAGGAACTGCTTGGAGGTACGGACGGCACCGACGAGGTCGGCCGGTCCGGTGGCCCAGCCGACCTTCCAGCCCGTGAACGACAGCGTCTTGCCGGCCGAGCCCACCGTCACGGTCCGCTCCGCCATGTCGGGCAGCGTCGAGATCGGGACGTGGGCGGTGCCGTCGAAGGTGAGGTGCTCGTAGGCCTCGTCGGACAGCACGAGCAGATCGTGCTCCCGGGCGACGGCGGCGATCGCTTCGAGTGAGGCCCGCGAGAACACCGCCCCGGTGGGGTTGTGGGGCGAGTTCACCACGATCATCCTGGTCCGTGGGGTCACCGCCGCCCGGAGCGCGTCGGGGTCGGGCTGGAAGTCGGGGGCCCGCAAGGTGACGGGTACGACCTTCGCCCCCGCCATCTGCACGCAGGCCGGGTAGGAGTCGTAGAAGGGCTCGAAGAGGATGCACTCGTCGCCGTCGTCGAGCAGGGAGAGCATCGACGAGGCGATCGCTTCGGTGGCCCCGCAGGTCACCAGGACCTGACGGTCGGGGTCGAGCTCGATCCCGTAGGAGGCGCGCTGATGATCAGCGATGGCCGAGCGCAGCTCGGGGACCCCGGGGCCGGGTGGGTACTGGTTGCCGCGCCCGGCCCGGATCGCCTCGATGGCGGCCTCGAGGACCTCGGGCGGCCCGTCGGTGTCGGGGAATCCCTGGCCCAGGTTGATCGAGCCGGTGGCCACGGCGAGGGCCGACATCTCGGCGAAGATCGTGGTGCCGAACCCCTCGAGCTTGCGGGTGAGGTGGGCCGTCATTGCGCACCTGCACCGGGCACGGCGGCCTTCCAGCGACGATCCAGCTCGTCGATCGGGATCGTCCCCGGACGGGTGCCTGAGGCGACGAGCTCCCGGGCGGCGCGCTGCAGGAACGTGTTGTGCGGGGTGGGCACGCCGTGGAGGCGGCCGAGCAGGACGATCTCGCCGTTCATCCAGTCGATCTCGGTGCTCGGGGATCCCTTGGCCAGTCCCTGCCAGGTCGAGCCTCCGAGGAACGTGTCGCCCTCGGGGATCCGGTACTGCATGGTGGCGTGGCGCTGCTCGTAGCGCTCCCGCTCCGCGGGGTCGTCGATCTCCGAGCGGATGCCGGCCGCCCGGTAGACGTCGCGGGCCTCCTCGATGGCGGCCCGGGTGACGGCGTGCAGCCGACCCTGGATGCCGCTCATGGCGTCGGGGACGTTGCCCAGGTTGATCAGGACCTTGGCGTACTTCTTGACCATCAGCGCCGGGTCCGACTCGCACAGCACGTGAGGTGACGCGTCGGCGAGCCGGGCCAGCTCACGGGAGACGTCGTCCTCGCCGTGTGGGTAGCGGCCGAGGTCGATCAGGGCGTTGGTGGGCAGCATGAGAGCGGTCACGGAGCCGGGGTGCTCGTAGGTCGCCGGGAGGTGGATGAGCATCCCGTAGACGCGTTCGAAACGCCGCAGCGCCAGGCGCTCGTGCTCGACGCCGTTGGTGCCGCACACGACGGGCACGTCGGGGTTCCAGGCCAGGAGCTCGTCGTGGATCACGGCCGTGTCCTGGGTCTTGGCGGTGATGAGCGCGACGTCGTCGGGGAGGGGCGTGAGCTCCCGCAGCGAGGCGACGGCGGGCACGTCGATGACGTCGGTGCCCTCGGCGGTGCGCAGCCTCAGCCCGCCGGAGCGGATGGCCTCGACGTGGGCGGGCCGCCCCACGAGGACGACCTCGGCGCCGCCCTGGTGCAGGCGTCCGCCGATGACACTGCCGACCGCGCCTGCCCCGATGATCACGATGCGCATCAGCGCCTCCCCTGTGTGGGCCCCTGGTTCAGGGACGAAGCGTCCCACGTGGCCGGGGTCGCCCCGGCCAGGGCGGCGGCTACGGCGACGGCGTCGGCACTGGCCCGGGCGTCGTGGACGCGGACCCCCCACACGCCGGCCCGGGCGGCCAGCGCAGTGACGGCGGCGGTGGCCGCGTCACGGCCGTCGACGGCCCGGTCGACGCCGTCCGCGCTGCGCAGCAGCGAGCCGAGGAACCGCTTCCGGGACGCTCCGATGAGGACCCGGTGCCCGAGCTCGGTGAGCGCGTCGAGTCGCCGCAGCAGGGCCCAGTTGTGCCCGGCGTCCTTGGCGAAGCCGAGGCCGGGGTCGAGGACGATGCGGTCCGGGGCGACACCGGCGGCCACGGCCGCATCGCGGGCTGCAGCCAGCTCCCGGCACACCTCGGCGACGACGTCGTCGTACACGGCGAAGCGGGCCATCTCCACGCTGTGGGCCCTCCAGTGCATGAGCACGCAGTCGACGCCGAGCTCGGCCATGGCCGGGAGCATGGCCGAATCGGCACGGCCGCCACTGACGTCGTTGATCACCGCGGCGCCCTCGACGACCGCGGCGCGGGCCACCGCCGCCCGCATGGTGTCGATGCTGACCCGGACCCCGGCGTCGGCCAGGGACCG
This sequence comes from Acidimicrobiia bacterium, assembly GCA_044356125.1. Classification (GTDB taxonomy): domain Bacteria; phylum Actinomycetota; class Acidimicrobiia; order Acidimicrobiales; family JANYDT01; genus JBIKWW01. The sequence goes on along the minus strand of JBIKWW010000112.1, from coordinate 426 downwards.
CACCACCGGCACGACGCGGCCGAGCTCCTCGTCCACGGTGATCCGGCCGGCGCCGGGCCGGGTCGACTCGCCTCCGACGTCGACGATGTCGGCTCCCTGGGCGGCCAGAGCCAGACCGTGGGCCACGGCGGCACCGGCGTCGAGGAACCGGCCGCCGTCGGAGAACGAGTCGGGGGTGACGTTGCAGATGCCCATGACGACGGTGCGCGCCGGTCCTGCCGGTACCACTGCCGGGGCCATCAGTGCGTACGCAGCTCGGCCGGGAGGTGCTCGACGTCGGACAGGCGGCGGACGCTGAACAGCCACCCGTCTCCCACCTCGATCGCCTGGATCCTGGTGATCGAGGCGTGGAACAGGAGGAACCGCTCCCAGTCCCAGGGGGTGGGCTCCACGCCGAGCAGGTGGCACAGCGTCACGGTGTTGGTC
>JBIKWW010000111.1:0-9062 GCA_044356125.1 Acidimicrobiia bacterium | reverse complement strand
CTTCTCGTCGTCCTGCTTCTTCTCGTCGTCCTGCTTCTTCTCGTCGTCCTGCTTCTTCTCGTCGTCCTGCTTCTTCTCGTCGTCCTGCTTCTTCTCGTCAACGTTCTCCGCGACGGTGTCCTTGGTGGCGGAGGATTCCTCTGCCGGCTCGGCCGCCACGAGGACTCCGGTGAGCGTGACCGTTCCGGTGGCGGTCGTCGTCGGGCGTGTCGTCGGGCGTGTCGTGCTGGAGCTGCTGGTCGTCGGGGAGCTGGTCGTCGGGGAGCTGGGCTCCGAGGTGGTCGTGGTTCTCGGCCTCGTGGTGGTGCTGGTGTGTGGGCCCGAGGCCGACGTGCCCCCCGACGCGGTGGTCCGCGGTGCTGTCGCGGCGGGGCTCGCCATCGTGGATGCCGTCGCCGCCGGGGTCGACGGGCCGGTCACCGTGATGCCGGCGACGTTCGGCGCCGCGCCGTTGGTGCTGTCGTCGTGGCCGTCGGCCCAGGTGGAAGGAACGGCGCCCTCCGATTCGGTCGCCCGGGCAGTGGCCTGCCCGTGGAGTCCGGTCGCCTCGCCGCTCGCCGCCGCCGGGACGCTGACCGCCGGGTCGGAGCCGGACTCCGGGCCGGGGACCTCACCGGGGATGACCACGTCGTCGGCGCCGTCGGCGTCGGACTGCGGGGCTACCGTCCAGCGGGCCACCCCACCGTCAGGGAGCGGGACCTTGCCGGCGACGAGCCGGGCCCGGTCCGGTGCGGGCTGACCCGCTCCCCGGTCGCCGACGACTTCGCCACCGCCCTCGATGAAGGCGAGCCGGGCGGGCCGTGGCTCCCGCTCCAACGTCAGGCCGAGGACGTGCGGGAGCGGGGTGAGGGCCGAGGCCGTCCCCACCAGGCCGCCCACCACCACGACCGGAACGGCCGGCGTCGCCGATGCCACGGAGGCCATGGACGTGCCCGCCTGTCCGATGAACGGGAGGTTGGCGATCGCCCCGAGTGGCCCGGCGCTGGTGCGAGCCCGGCCGAGTGAGACCTGGAGCGCAGCGCGAACGACCGCCGGGTCGAACTGGGAGCCCGCTCCGCTGACCAGCTCCCGGCGGGCCACCGGCAGCGGGTAGGGCTTCTTGTAGGACCGGGCGGCGGTCATGACGGCGAAGGCGTCGGCCACGGCCACGATGCGTCCGGCGAACGAGATCCGGTCACCCGCCAGACCGAGCGGGTATCCCCCACCATCCCAGCGCTCGTGATGCTGGTCAGCGGCGTGGAAGGCATCACCCAACCACTCCCTGAGGGGTTCGAGCAGCTCGGCCCCGGCCGCTGGGTGACCCCGCAGGATCTCCCACTCCTCGGGGGTCGGACGGCCCGGCTTGTTGAGGATCTCGGACGGCACCCGGAGCTTGCCGACGTCGTGCAGGAGCGCACCCCAGCGCAACCGCTCGAGCTCCGGGCCGCGCACCCCGAGCTCCTCGCCGATCACCTCCGAGAGAGCCCGGACCCGCTCGGAATGGCCGCGCGTGTGGCGGTCGTGGGCGTTGAGCGCGGTGACCCAGGCCAGGACCGTGGCGAGGGCGTCATCGACGTCGGCGGGCAGCTCGTCCAAGGTCACGCCCTGGCCCCGTCGGGCGAGGTTGCCGGCGCGTAGGGCGACGGCCATCCGGGACGGCGCCTGGTCGGCGAAGACCAGGCTCATCCGCAGCAGCATGGACAGGGGCAGGAGCCTCCGGGTCACCCGTTCGGCCAGCATGGCCGCGACCTGCCCGGCACAGGCCGCAGCGATGAGCCAGCCGATGACGGCCAGGCCGGAGGGACGCGGAACGAGGCGGATCACGAGGAACGAGCCGACGAATGCGGCCCCGATCGTGAGCATCCTGGTGGCCACGGCCACGGCACGGGCGGCCCCGAGCCTCGGCTCCCAACGGTCACGATCCGTGGCGGTTTGCGTAGGTCCCCCGGTCACGTAGGAGAAATCGTCACGCGGAGTGAGATCCTGAAGCGGGACCTTGGACCCGAATCGGCCGGGGCCGATCGCCCGGCAGGGCCAGGGGCAGCGTCAGGCGCTGGTCACGACGCGCCCGGCGCGGGCGTCGGCGTCGTATCCGCCGTCGGCGGTCCAGGTCGTCACCCCGTTGACCACCACGGCATCGACGCCCTCGGAACGGCGGATCCAGCGGGTTCCGTCACCCGGGAAGTCGTGGGAGGCCAGCTCCGGGCCACGGTCGACGGTGGCCGGGTCGAACACCACCACGTCGGCCGCCGCGCCCGCCCGCAGCGTGCCGCGGTCGGCGATCCCCCAGATGGCGGCGACGTCGGAGGTGAGCTTCTTCACCGCCGCTTCCAGGCTGAGCGCCCCGGTGTCCCGAACGAACCGGGAGAACAGGTAGCCGGTGTCGCCGTAGGTCGAGAAGGAGCCGACGTGGGCGCCGGCGTCGCTGGCGCCGATGTGGACGTGGTCGTCGGCCAGCAGCGCCCCGACGGCGGCGGCATCGGTGTGGCCGATGTGCTCCCGTACGAACCACGTACCGAGGTCCTCCTCGATGGCGAGGTCGAGCATCAGGGTGGCCGGCGTCGTGCCCCGCTCGGCCGCCGCCTCGCCGAGGCGGCGCCCGACGAGGTCCCGGTTGCGGTCGAGCGCCGTCTGGCGAACCACGAAGTCGGCCGCGTTCATGCGGGAACCGGGCATGGTGGCCATGGCGTCGAGGGCGCCGACCAGACGCTCCCGGGTGGTCGGATCGGCGAGGGCGGCCAGCTTCTCGGCCTTCGTCGGCAGCGACAGCACCGGCCACCAGCCGGGGATGACGAGGAACATGATGCTGCGCTGATCGAGCGTCCAGCTGATGTCGATCGGGCGGGTCTGCACCTGCGGCCAGACCCGGGCTCCGGCGACCCGCTCGGCCTCGATGGCGGCCATGACCTTCGCCGTCGCCGTCGGCATGGCTGCGTTGTGGAACAGCGGCGACAGCGTGGTGGGGATGCCGTGGCGGCGGGAGAGGTCACCGAGCATCTCGATGCGGGCGATCGTGAGGTCGGCATCGAAGAACTCGTGGACGACCTGGAGCATGCGGCCCCGCTCGCCGAGCACGGCGCAGAGCGCCTCCAGTTCGGCGTGCACCGACCACCGGCACGGAACGGGTCGGAGGTCCTCCTCGACGTCGATGTAGCTCGTCGACAGACCGACGGCCCCGGCCTCGAGGCAGGCGCGCAGGGCATCGGCCATGCGGGCGATCTCGGTCTGCGTCGCCGGGCGGCGGACGTCGTCACCCATCACGAACATCCGCAGCACCGAATGGCCGACCAGCGGGGCCACGTTCAGCGCGACGTCGCGCTCGATCTGGGCCAGCAGCGGCCCGAGCTCCTCGCCCCAGGCCCAGTCGACACCCTGCTCGAAGGCCTCGCGGGGCATCTCCTCGATCAGACGGAACATGGCCGAGAAGCGGTCACGGTGGTCGACGCGGACCGGCGCCATGCTGAGCGAGCAGTTCCCCGTGACGACGGTGGTGACGCCGTGCTCGAGCAGCGGGAAGGCGTAGCGGTCGAACAGGAGCTGGGCGTCGACGTGGGTGTGGGGATCGATGAATCCGGGGGCCACCACGCGCCCGGTGGCGTCGATCGTGCGGGCCGCCTCGGTGTGGGCCAGTGATCGGCCGACGCTCACGATCCGGCCCCCGGCCACGCCGACATCCCCGAGGTAGCCGGCCAGGCCGGTGCCGTCGACGATGCGTCCGTTGCGGATGACGAGATCGAGCATCTCCACAGTCTCCCCGATGGCCGCCCGCGAGCCCAAGCGGGCGGTGGGGCGGTCAGTCGGGGGCGACGAGCACGGTCCAGGGGTGGCCCTGCAGCTCATCGAGCGAGGTGAGCCCGAGGCGGTCCATCACGGCTCCGAGCCGCTCGCCGTCCATGACCACCTCGTGGTCGGCGCCGTTGGCGTAGCGGATGCGCACGACGGCCTCGGCGACGCCGTCGTGGCCGCCCGAGAGCAGCGCCCCGGTGATCACGGCCCCGGTGTCGGGCACGGCCCCGGTGTCGGGCACGACCCCGGTGTCGGGCACGACGCCGGTGGGGACGGTCATGGACGGTCGGCGACGGGCGCCTCGAGGTACACGATGTCGGTGCCGAGCAGTTCGGGGTCGGATCCTGGCTGGGTCTCGGCGCTGAGCGAGCGACGCATGACCAGGTGCAGGTTCCAGGACAGCAGGCGGGCCGCCGCGCCCGGATCATCGGGGAACCGCCGGGTGGCGAACGCCGACAGCCGTTCACCGGGCTCGGGGAACGCGTACCGGCGGCGGCGCCCGTGATCGGAGGGGCCGCCGGCCTCGCCCACCGTGCTCACGGGAGACTCCCGAGGAACTCGATCAGGGCGGCGTTGACCTCGGCCGGGCGCTCCTGCTGCGTCCAGTGCCCACAGCCGCTCAGGATGATCGACCGGTGCAGGCGGGGCAGGGTGACCGGGAAGCGCTCGATCGCCGGCGCGCCCCACAGCGTGGGCCCGTCACGGTCGCCGCCGATGAACAGGGCGGGCACCTCGATGACCCGACCGCGGGCCCACTGCAGGTCCTCCCAGTCGCGGTCGACGTTGCGGTAGCGGTTCAGACCGCCACTGAAGCCGCTGTGCTCGAACTCGGCGGCGTAGACGTCGAGATCCTCCTCGGTGAGCCACGCCGGCATGGTCTCGGGGTAGCGGAAGCGGTCGCTCATCTTCCCGCCGGGGCGGACGGTGGCCACGGTACCGTCGGCGTCGGGGGGCGGGGCGTCCCCGGAGGCGGTGAAGGAGAACCCGAGCAGCCATCGCCGGACGTCGGCCTCGATCTCGGCCTCGGCCCGGCCGGGCTGCTGGAAGTACTCGATGTAGAACTCCTCGGAGCCGGCCATGAGCCGGAACGCAGCCGACGGGCGCACGTCGCCCACGGGGCTGAAGGGGACCGACAGCCCGGCCACGGCCCGGAACACGTCGGGCCGCAGCAGCGCCGAGTTCCATGCGATCGGGGCACCCCAGTCGTGGCCCACCACCACGGCCCGCTCCTCGCCCAGGGCGGCCACCAGGGCCACGTTGTCGGCCACCTTGCGGATCATCCGGTACTCCTCGATCGCCACCGGCTTGGACGAGCGCCCGTAGCCGCGCACGTCGATGGCGACCGCCCGGTAGCCGGCCTCGGCCAGGGCGGTGAGCTGGTGACGCCACGAGTACCACGACTCGGGGAAGCCGTGCACCAGGAGCACGAGGGGACCCTCACCCGCCTCGACCAGGTGGAGGCGGATGCCGTTGACGTGTTCGATGCGGTGCCGCCAACCCGTTTGCTCGCTCATCGGACGAGGCTGGCACGGCGCTCCGGCGCCGAGCAAAGGCGGGCCGGGCGCGTCCCGCCCCCGGCGGGCAGCCGGGGGCGAGGCCGCCGGGCTGGGCGACCCGCTCACGGCGAACCGGCTGCGGGCCACCCACATCGCCCTCAGTCACCGCTCCGGCGACAGCCTGGAGGAGATCCGCACCCGCGTCGGTCACCGACACGTGCGCACCACGGCCCGGTTCCTGCCCGACTGAGTCGCGGTCGGCCGCCGCCGGGGACCGGCCCGATCCCGCCGGGCCCGGGTCAGCGCAGCTGGGAGCGCACCACGCCGGCGGTCGCCAGGGCGTCGATGGCGACGTCGTCGTAGCCGAGCTCCCGCAGGACCTCGGCGTTGTGCTGGCCCAGCGTCGGGGCGATCATCTCGGGCTCACCCGGCTGGGCCGAGAGGCGGATCGGGTTGCCCGGCACGTCGAGCTCACCCAGGAGCGGATCGCTCACGTGGCGGATGGCGCGACGCGACTCGAAGTACGGGTGGCCCGAGGCCTCGTGCGGGGCGAGCACGGGCGCCGAGGGAACCCGTTCCGCCTCCAGCCGGGCCAGGGCCTCGTCGCGTCCGGGCATCGACATGAGCCAGGCGTCGATGATGGCGTTGAGCTCGTCGCGGTTGCGCTGGCGGCCGTTGAGGTCGGCGAAGCGCTCGTCCTGGCGGAGGTCCTCGCGGCCCATGGCCCGGCAGAACCCGGGCCACTGCGCCTCCATCACCTGGAGCACGATGTGGCCGTCGGCGGTGGCGTAGACGCCCTGGGGCGAGTTGAGCCGCGAGCGGGGTCCGCTGCGCCGGGCCCGCCAGCGGCCGTCGGTCAGCGAGGGTCCCTGCACGGCCAGCTCGTGGGCGTGGAACAGCGAGTCGACCATGGAGATGTCCACGTGCTGGCCCTCCCCGGTGCGCTCCCGGTGGAAGAGCGCCAGACCGATGCCGGCCACGGCGTGCACGCCCGACATCACATCGGCGTAGGACGACGCCGTGGGGATGGGCGACCCGTCGGGCTCGCCGGTCATGTACAGCAGGCCGGAGTAGGCCTGGGCGATGAGGTCGAACGCCGTCTTGTGGCTCAGCGCGCTCGTGCGGCCGAAGCCCGACACCGAAGCGTAGATCAGCCGCGGGTGACGGGCCGTGACCGAGCGCCAGTCGAGGCCACGGCGCTCGAGCACCCCGGGCCCGTAGTTCTCCACGAGCACGTCCGCCCCGGCGATCAGCCGGTCGAGGACCTCCCGCCCGCGGGGGTCGTCGAAGTCCAGGCACACGCTGCGCTTGCCCCGGTTCTGCTGCACGTAGTAGCCGCTCGTGCCGTTGCGGCCGATGGCGTAGTTGCGGGTGGGGTCGCCGGCGGGGGCCTGCTCGACCTTGACGACGTCGGCCCCGTGCTCGGCGAGCAGACGGGTGACCGTCGGCCCGCTGAGGTACTGGGTCATGTCGACGACCCGGATGCCGTGGAGGATCTGCTGGGCGGCCATCGCCGGAACCTAGATCGGATGTGCCCGGCGGTTGCAGCCCGTCGCCCCCGGCTCCCTACGCTGGCCCGATGCCCTCGCCGCGACTCGACTCCGCCGCCGTCACCGCCCTGACCGACCGCATCCGCCGCGAGGTCGACGAGGGGCTCCTGCCCTCGGCCCAGGTCGCGCTCGCCGTCGACGGGGAGCTCGCCCTGTTCGAGGCCTTCGGCGACGCCACGGTCGACACCCGCTACATCGTCTTCTCGGCCACCAAGGCGTTCGTGGCCGGTGCCATGTGGGCACTCATCGGCGACGGGCTCATCGATCCCGCCGCCCGCGTCGTGGACCTCATCCCCGAGTTCGGGACCAACGGCAAGGACGTCATCACCATCGAGCAGGTGATGCTGCACACCTCGGGCTTCCCGCAGGCCCCCATGCCCGTCATGGAGGGGGCGGCCAGCGAGGGGCGCATCCGTGCCTTCCAGCGTTGGCGGCTCACCTTCGAACCCGGTACCGCGTTCCAGTACCACCCCACCAGCGCCCACTGGGTGTTGGCCGAGCTCATCGAGCGGGTGACGGGGGCGGACTACCGCGACGTCGTCCAGCAGCGCGTCACCGACCCCGCCGGCCTGCCCCGGGTGCTCGGGACCCCGCCCCACCGGGCCGTCGAGATGGTGCTCGTCGGCGAGCCCGCCACTCCTGAGGAGCTCCGGGCGGCCTTCGGGGTGAGCGCCATCGACGTCGGCGAGGTGACCGACTCGGCCCTCCTCGGCTTCAACGACCCGGCCGCCCAGGCCGTCGGCGTGCCGGGCGGCGGCGGGGTGATGCGGGCCGCCGACCTCGCCCTCTACTACCAGGCCGTGCTGCACAACCCCGGGGAGATGTGGCGGCCCGACGTGCTGGCCGACGTCGTCGGCAACGTGCGCAACCACTTCCCCGATCCCCAGACCGGCGTGCCCGCCAACCGAACCCTCGGGCTCGTGCAGGCCGGGGCCGACGGCCGGTCGAACTTCCGCGGGATGGGCCGGACCGTGTCCCCGGCGACCGTCGGCCACAACGGGGCCCGGGGCCAGATCGCCTGGGGCGACCCCGTCTCGGGCCTGAGCTTCGGCTTCTGCACCAACGGCCTCGACGTGCACCAGGTGCGCGAGCCGCGCCGCACCAGCGCCCTGGCCAGCCTGGCCGGCAACTGCGCCCGGCGCTGAACCGTCCCACCCCAGGCAGGGACGCCGGCCGTCACCGGGCCCGGCCTCGAACCGCAGGCGGGCCGGGTCAGGGCTCGAGGTCGAGGCGGTAGACGCGGGCCGCCGTGCCCCGGAACAGGTCCCGCTGCTCCGACGCCGAGCACCCGTCGGCGATGCGGGCGAAGGTGTTCCACAGGGTGACGTAGCCGCACGACGCCTTGTCGACGGGGAAGTTCGACTCGAACATGCACCGACCGGCCCCGAACTGCTCGATCACGAAGCCGATGGGTCCCGCCCACCGGGCCGCCAGCTCCTCCGAGCTCGGCGGTGCGGGCCGGTCCCGCCAGCCCCCGCCGTAGTCGGCCATGCCGATGCCGCCGAGCTTGACCACGACGTTCGGACACGTCGCCAGCTCGGCGATCGACGCCCGCCACGAGGCGGCCACCTCGTCGGCCCGTCCCGCCCAGCGCCCGACGGCCAGCGGTGCCCCGATGTGGTCGAGCACGATGGTGGCCTCCGGTACGGCCCGGGCCAGCGCCGTCAGCTCGGGGATCTGGGGGTGGTAGAGCCAGGCGTCGAAGCTGAGCCCGAGCGAGGCGAGGACCCTCAGCCCGTCGGCGAACGCCGGGGTGGCCATCGTCCCCTCGGCCGCCCGGGCGTGGTTGCGGCGGATCGTCGGGTCCTCGTCCCAGGAGGTGGCGTGGCGGATGCCCCGGAACAGCCCGCTCCCGGCGTCGAGATGGGCCAGCAGCGCCGGTTCGACGAGCGGCCCCAGGGTCAGGTCGGCACGCGACACGATGCCGGCGATGCGGGCCCCGCGCCCGTCGGTCGCCGAGCGCACGGCCTCACCCTCGACGTACTCGGTCTCCCCGACCGGACGCAGGTGCTCGGGGCCCTCGGGCCAATAGTGCGACAGGCACTCCACGAACACGGTCGCCTCGACGTCCCAGCCCGAGCCCGTGTCGGCGCGGAGCTCCTCCAGCCGGTAGGGCAGGCGGGGGCCGGCGTCCCACAGATGGTGGTGGGGATCGACGATCGGGAACCCGACGCCGATCGGCGCCTCGGCGGTTCCCCGGGCGAGCCAGGCGGGATCGACATCGAGCATGGGGCGAGGTTAGGAGCGTGCC
>JBIKWW010000110.1:0-9111 GCA_044356125.1 Acidimicrobiia bacterium | reverse complement strand
CGGGAGCGGGGTGGCGACCAGCGGGGGCCGGGCGGGGAGCCCTCCGGCGGCGATCTCCCAGGCCCGATGCTCGTCCCGCAGCCCCGCGGGCAGGGCGGCGATCATGCGGTGGCTCAGCCAGGGCATCACCGTTCGGACGGCGAGCGAACCGTCGGGCAGGGGAGCGGCCAGGTCGAACTGGCAGAGGCGGCCGAGGGCGCGGACGAACGGGGAGGCCCGACCCAGCCGGTCCCCCATGCCGAGGGCCCGCGCCGTCTCGGCCAGGGGGAGCGTGAAGCCATCCGGCGCAGCCTCGAATCCGTAGCCGATCAGTCGCATCAGCCAGGTGCAGGACGGCCCGATCACACCCAGCCAGAACCGCTCGACGTAGGCCGAGCGGTGGTCGTGGCCGCCGGTGTCGGCCGGGTCCGACCAGGGGACGACGCCCAGGTGCGTGGCGTCGGGCCCGAGATCGAGGGCCAGTGGGCTGAGATCGGCCCGGCCCCGGGCGGGCGGGCGGGGGACGGCCGACAGGGCCGGCACGGCGGTGGGTACGGGGGCCGGCACGGGGGCCGGCACGGGGGCCGGCACGGCGGTGGGCACGGCGGTGGGCACGGCGGTGGGCACGGCGGTGGGCACGGCGGTGGGCACGGCGGTGGGCACGGTGATCAGGGACATGGGATCCTCGGGGACGGTGACGCAGGGAACCGGTCGACAGCGGAGGAAGCGTGGGTTGCTGCGTAGGATGTCATGACATCACATGAAACGCAAGAGTGGGACGAGTCGGCGGTCGAGTCCGCCCGTCGGCTCATCGCCGGGGCCCGGCGCATCGTCGCCCTCACCGGGGCCGGGATCTCGACCGACTCGGGCATCCCCGACTTCCGCGGCCCCCGGGGCCTCTGGACGCTCAACCCCAAGGCCGAGCGCACCTCATCGCTGCAGCACTACCTGGCCGATCCCGAGGTCCGGCGCATCGCCTGGCAGAGCCGGCTGCACTCACCGGCCTGGGAGGCCCGGCCCAACGACGGGCACCGGGCCCTGGTGGACCTCGAGCGCTCCGGCCGGCTCGAGCTGATCGTCACCCAGAACATCGACGAGCTGCACCAGCGGGCGGGGTCGGATCCGGCCCGGGTGGTGGAGATCCACGGCACCATGCGCCGGGCGGTGTGCTGGTCGTGCCGGGCCGAATGGCCGATGGCCCTGTTCCTCGACCGGGTCCGCGCCGGAGAGGAGGATCCGGACTGCACCGACTGCGGCGGGATCGTGAAGTCGGCGACCATCAGCTTCGGTCAGTCCCTCGTCGAGGCCGACCTCGAACGGGCTCTCGACGCCGCCGCCCGCTGCGATCTGCTGCTGTGCGTGGGCTCGACCCTGGGCGTCTACCCGGTCGCCCGGATGGTGCCGATCGCGGCGCGGGTGGGTGCGGCGATCGTGATCGTCAACGGCAGCCCCACCGAGCAGGACCACCTCGCCACGGCCATCGCCCGAGGGCCGATCTCGACGCTGCTCCCGGCGATCGTGACGGGCTGACCGGCCCGCCCCCGGTTCGGGGTCAGCGCTCCAGGAGGGACCGGCGGGCCAGGAGCTCGCTGCGGGACCGCAGTGCCTCGAGGTGCTCGTCGATGGCCTCGAGCTGGCGCTCGGCGGTCCACATCCGCTTGTCGAACAGCGCCTGCTGGGCGACGCCGTCGGCCAGGGCGAGGAGCCGGCTGGCCTCGAGGTCGGGACTGACCGGGGCGCTGAGCTCGCCGTCCTGAACCGCCTGCTCGAGGGCGGTGCGCAGCTGCTCCTGCTGGAGGCGCTCGTTGCGGAGGTAGGCGGCGCGGAGCTTGGCGCTGGGGATCGCCTGGGCCGAGTACAGGATCCAGATCCGGTTCTCGCGGACGCGGCGGGCGTCGAGCGGCATGAGCTCGGCCACGGCCTCCCGGGCCAGCTTGAGGCCCCGGTGGTCGGGCGAGCGGGCCCGCATGCGTCCGAGCGTGTCCGACGTCGACTCCTCGAGCACGGCGATCAGCACGTCGTCCTTGGATGTGAAGTAGTGGCCGAGCGACCCGGTCGAGAACCCCGCCTCGCGGGCGATCTCCCGCACCGTCACGCCGTCGAGGCCACGCCGCACGATCACGGCCGCGGCAGCCCGAGCCAGCTCCCGGCGCCGGGCGTCGTGATCGACGATCTTGGGCACGTCCGCATTCAAGCAGCCGCCGGATCCGGCGTGCTCCACCCCTTCCGCCACGAGATCGCGACTTGTGGAAGTCCGCTTCCGCGGTTATCGTTGTTTTCGCACAACCGTCCGAAGAACTCACGCCTTGCTGCGTGGGGGAAATTGGTGCTGCCCGCACCAGGTGATCAGCATGCAACCGGCACGCGAGCACGTCCTCGCCGTCCGAGCCCGCCAGATCGTCGAGGGGGAGCTGGAGCGCTACGCCGCTCGCACCCCTCGGAGCCAGGCCGCCAACGCGCGTGCCGTCCGCTCGATCCCGCTGGGCGTCCCGTCCTCGTTCCAGGCCTACGACCCCCATCCGGTGGTCGCCGCCCGGGCCCGTGGCTCGGCACTGTGGGACGTCGACGGCAACCAGTACCTGGACCTGAACATGGGCTTCGGTGCCCTGTTCGTGGGTCACGGCAACCCCCTCGTCGACGCCGCCGTGCAGCGCCAGCTGGCCGACGGCGTGCTGTACGTGACGCCCTGCGAGACCAACGCGTCCGTGGCCGAGGCGCTCGCCGGGCGCTTCGGGCTGCCCTCGTGGCGGTTCACCAACTCGGGGACGGAGGCGACCATGGACGCCATCCGCGTCGCCCGTGGCCACACCGGTCGCAGCCGCATCGTCAAGGTCGAGGGGGGCTACCACGGCCACCACGACTCGGTGATGGTGTCGATGAAGCCCGCCCTGTCCGAGGCTGGTCCGGCCCATGCCCCCACCGCGGTCGCGTCCTCGGCGGGCATCCCCGCCGGCGTGCTCGACGACGTCACGGTCGTGCCCTTCAACGACGCCGAGGCGCTCGAACGGGCCCTGCGCGGGGGTGACGTCGCCGCCTTCATCGTCGAGCCCGTCCTGGAGAACATCGGGATCTGCCTCCCCGAGCCCGGTTACCTCGAGGCCGTGCGGCGCATCACCGCCGAGCACGGGACCCTGCTGATCTTCGACGAGGTCAAGACCGGGATCACGGCGGGCCACGGCGGTGCCACGGGTGCCTTCGGGGTGACGCCTGATCTCGTCTGCCTGGCCAAGTCGGTCGGCGGCGGCCTTCCCTTCGGGGCCTTCGGTGGCCGCCGCGAGGTCATGGACACCATCACCGACCGCCGGGTCGTGCACCAGGGGACCTACAACGGCAACCCGCTGTCGATGGCGGCGGCCCTGGCCACGCTCACCGAGGTCTGCGTGGGCGCCGCGGTCGATGCCGCCGTCGCCCGGAACCGCAGGATGCTGGCCGACGCCTCGGCGATCATCGAGGACCACGGGCTGCCGGCGCACACCGTCGGCATCGGTGCCAAGGGCGCCATCACCTGGTCCCGCACCCCGGTGCGCAACTACCGCGACTACAAGGCGACGGACTTCGACCTGGCGTTCGCCCAGTGGATCTGGGGGATCAACCGGGGCGTGCTGCTCCCGCCCGGCCTCGACGAGCAGTGGCTCGTGTCGGTCCTGCACACCGACGCCGACGTCGAGCGCCACGCCGAGGTGTTCGCCGGGTTCGCCCGGGCGCTGACCGGCGGACCCGCCCGCCGCCGCCTGAACCGGGCCGCCTGAGCCGGGCCGCCTGAACCCGGCCGCCTGAACCCGGGGCCGGGCCGCCTGAGCCGGGCCGCCTGAACCCGGCCGCCTGAACCCGGGGCCGGGCCGCCTGAGCCGGGCGGTTCCGGAAACCCGACTCATCAGGTAGGGTTTCGACATGGCCACCTTCCGCGAGCTCCTCGCCGCCGCCAAGTCCCAGATCACCGAGGTCGACACGGCGACCGCCGAGGCGCGCATCGCCGCCGGGGCGACCGTGCTCGACGTGCGCGAGCCCGACGAGTACGAGCAGGGTGCGCTCGTCGGGGCCGTCCACATCCCCCGTGGCCACCTCGAGGCGCAGGTCGAGAACAAGATCAGCGACCGCGCCGCCGACATCGTCGTGTACTGCGCCGGCGGCGTCCGCTCCGCCTTCGCCGCCCGCACGCTGGGCGAGCTCGGCTACACGAGTGTGGTGTCGATGGCCGGCGGGTTCGGGCGCTGGAAGGACGAGGGCCGCCGGTGGAAGACGCCGGCGGCGCTCACCGGCGACCAGCGCAACCGGTACCAGCGGCACCTGCTGCTTCCCGAGGTGGGCGACGCCGGGCAGCTCAAGCTCCTCGACTCCAAGGTGCTCATGCTCGGCGCCGGCGGCCTGGGATCGCCCAGTGCCCTGTACCTGGCGGCGGCCGGTGTCGGCACGATCGGCGTGATCGACATGGACGTCGTCGATGCCTCGAACCTGCAGCGCCAGATCCTCCACAACGTCGACCGCATCGGCGAGCGCAAGGTCGACTCGGCCAAGAAGACGCTCACCGCGCTCAACCCCGACGTCGATGTCGTCACCTACGACGTGCGCCTCGGCGCCGACAACATCCTCGACATCATCGCCGGCTACGACCTCGTGGTCGACGGCACCGACAACTTCCCGACCCGCTACCTGCTCAACGACGCCTCGCTCAAGACCGGCACGCCCGTCGTGATGGGAGCGATCTTCCGATTCGAGGGTCAGGTTTCGGTGTTCAACCCCCACCAGGGCCCCTGCTACCGGTGCATGCTGCCCGAGCCGCCCCCGGCCGAGCTGGCCCCGTCGTGCGCGGAGGCCGGGGTGCTGGGTGTGCTGCCCGGCATCGTCGGTTCGCTCCAGGCCATGGAGGCCATCAAGCTGCTGCTCGGCCTGGGCGATCCGCTCGTCGGCCGCCTGCTCACCTACGACGCACTCGAGCAGAGCTTCCGGACGTTCAAGCTGCGCCGCGACCCGAACTGCCCCGCCTGCTCGATCGACCCCGCCGACGTCGTCATCGCCGAGTACGACGAGCTCTGCATGCCGCACCGCCACTGACGAGCCGCCGACCGTGCCTGCCGGCCGTGCCCGCCGGGTGCCAGCCCGGCGCCGCCCGTGGTCAAGGGCTGGCGGGAGCCGTCAGGAGCGGACGGGGATCCAGCAGAGGGAGAAGCCGACCACCCGTACGTCGGATCGCTCGAGGTCGATCTCGAGCGAGTCGACGGCCCGTTCGGCCTCGGTCCAGGTCGCCTCGATGGCCAGGATGTCCCGGGACAGCTGGTCCTCGAGCTCGGCCAGCTCGTCTCGTTTGCGCTCGATCGTCGATTCGACGCCCGCCATCTTGGACCGCTCCTGACCGCCCCGGGTGCGTGAGCCCGCCGCCGACCTGACCACCCGGCCGAGGGCACGGGTGTTCTTCCGCCCGCCCAGCAGGCCGCCGAGGATGCTGCCAGCGGTGGCGATGAGGTCGTCGCGGCGATCGTCGCGGCGGTCCTGCTCGAGCGCCTCCTTCTTCGACTCGGCCGCTTCGAGTGCGGCGCGCACGTCGTCGATGCGCGCCACGAGCTTCGACCGCAGCGCGCGGCCTTCGACGTCGGCCTGCTCATCGGCGGCGCGCTCGCACCGGGCGGCGAACGACTCGGGTGTCTCCCCGGGCCGCCCGTAGAGGCCGAGCCGGGCGTTGCGGGGGATGCTCAGGCGCTGCTCGGCGACCAGCCGGGCGACGAGCTCCCGCTGCGCCGCCGTCCACCACCGCTTGGAGTCGATGGGGGCGTGGGGCAGCACGAAGCGGGCGCCGTCCGGGGGGTCGGACCGGAAGTCGCGGGCATCGTGGTCCACGGCGATCGCCGCCGCGGCATCGAAGGGATCCGTCAGCGCGCTGATGACCGCCTCCCACGTCTGGCGCTCGTCGATACCCGCCTTGGCGTCGTCGAAGCGCAGTTCGACGGTGGCGACGACTGCTGCCGCGTACCGGGTCGAGGCGTGGTCACCCCCGACCTCCTCGAGCCAGGGGGCCGAGGGAACCGCCCACCGGACGGCGATGCCGTCGGCGACGGCGGGAGCGACCCGGGTCTCGTCGTCGGCCAAGGGAGCGGCCCCGGCGGCCCCGGCCATCGCCGTGACGGTCGGGGGGGAGGCTGGAGGGGCGGCCGGCGAGCCGGACGGCGGGGCGGGTCGGGCGGCGACCGCCGTGGTGGGCGCGGCCGGGGGCGGCCCGACCGCCGATGCCGCCGGACCCGTCGCCAGCCCCAGTGGCGCCAGCCGGGAGAGCTGCTCCCTGGTCAGGGGGCCGCGGAGGTAGGCCATCGACCAACGCGAGGTCATCACCGCCGGTGTCTCGACACCGGCCCGCTGCAGCACGAACTCGCGCTTGGCCAGGCCGCTGATGGTGGCTCCCATGGCCACGGGATCGACGGCGCCGGCAGCCGAACGCATGCCGTCGAGGAGACGGTCGCGGTCGCGTTCGGTCTGCAGGCGGCCGACGAGCCAGGTGGTCGCGTTGGACAGGACCTTGTAGTCGACGTCGACGGGGTTCTGGGTGGCCAGCACCAGGCCGATCCCGAAGGCCCGGGCCTGCTTCATGAGGGTGAGGATCGGCCGCTTGGTCGCCGGGTTGGCGGTGGGCGGCACCATGCCGGCCACCTCGTCGATGTAGACGAGCGCCCGCAGGCTCTCGGTGCCGGGCTGCGCACGCATCCAGGTGATCAGCGCGCTGAGGATCTTGGTGATCGCGAACTGCCGTTCCTCGTCGGACAGGTGGGCGATCGAGATCACCGATGCACGCGGCCGGCCAGCGGGATCGCGCAGCAGGGTGGCGATGTCGAGCGGCTCCCCGGAGGCCCACGCAGCGAACGACGGTGAGGCGGCGAGGCCGTTGAGCTGCATGGCCAGCTTCATCCGTTCGGAGGCCGGGAAGAAGGCCTCCAGGTCGAGCACACCGAGCTTGCGGATCGGCGGGTCCATGACCTGGGCGATCAATCCCGGGAGATCCATCGAACGGCCCTCGGACCACGCCCGATCCAGCAGGTTGGCGATGAGGATGTGCTCCCGGGAGGTCAGCGGGTCGGCCTCGAGGCCGAGCAGCCCGAGCAGACCCGAGGTCGTCCCCTCGATCTCATCGGCGCGCGCCTCGGGGTCACCGCCGGCCGGCCCCCGGGCGGCCAGCGAGCCCACCAGATCGAGGCCGCGGGCCGCCGAGGAGCCGGGGGTCCACACCGTCACGTCGACGGCCGTGCGCCAGGCCTCCAGATCGGCCGGCCCGAGCCCCCAGGAGGCCAGCCCCTCGCTCCACTGCCGGGCCACCCCGGCTGGATCGGTTCCCTCGACCCACGGCGCGAACTCCCCGCCCGACAGGCCCGGGAACATGAGGGCGAGGTTGGCGAGGTCGCCCTTGGGGTCGATGAGCAGCACGGGGACGCCGGATCGGAGCACCTCCTCCACCAGGACCATGGCCAGTCCGGTCTTGCCCGACCCGGTCTGGCCGACGATCACACCGTGGGTGGTCAGCGATGACGGCTTGACCACCACCGCCGTGCCGCTGCGACGGTGCGTGGCCGCGTCGATGGTCTCGCCGAGGAACAGGGGATCGGGCACGCCGGAAGTGTGCGCCGACGGAATGTTCCGGTCAAACCACTCAACCCGCAGCCACCCCTGGCCGATCAAGAGGTCAGCCACTCCTGTGGCGGTCCCCACGGATTCGGGGACCAGGTCCTGACTCTACGTTCAAGGAGGAACATCATGGGTCTTCGCATCAACTACAACGCCGCTGCGGCGAACTCGTACCGGAACCTGACGGTCACCGACGGTCAGATGGCCAAGAGCCTCGAGAAGCTCTCCTCGGGCTTCCGCATCAACCGGGCCGCCGACGACGCCGCCGGTCTGTCGATCTCCGAGGGCATGCGCTCCCAGATCGGTGGCCTCAAGGTCGCCGTGCGCAACGCCCAGGACGGCATCAACCTGGTGCAGACCGCAGAAGGTGCGCTCACCGAGACGCACTCGCTGCTGCAGCGTGTCCGTGACCTCGCCGTGCAGGCCGCCAACACCGGTGTCAACACCCAGGCCGCCCGTGACGCAGCGGCCACCGAGGCCTCCCAGATCCTCACCGAGATCGACCGCATCTCCTCGGCCACCGAGTTCGGCGGCAAGAAGCTGCTCGACGGCTCGGTCACTGCCGGCTACACGTTCCAGATCGGTTCGGGGGCCTCCTCGGAGAACCAGGTGACGGTCAACATCGCCTCGATGTCGTCGAACGGCCTGAGCCTGCAGGGCACCAAGGCCACGGCCACGTCCGGCGACCTCGGCGCCACCGTCGAGGGCACCGGCGGTGTCACCGGCGCCTTCAACATCACCTACAACACGGGCGTCACCGGCTCGTCCGACATCACCACGACCGTGAACCTGGCGGCCAACACCCGCGCCGGCTCCAACGGCGACTACACGATGTCCAACGACACCGACCGGGCCAACTTCGAGGCGGCGGTCAACGCCGGGCTCTCGGCGGCCGCCGGCACTGCCCTCACGGCCCGTGTGGTCGGCGGCTCGACCTCGGGCACCTACCGCCTGGAGATCGCCACCGCCGGCACCGGCGCCACATCGTCGGTCAACGTCACCGGCGGTGCCGCCGTGGGTGCCGGGGCCGGCCTCGTCAACATCGCCGCCGGCGTCAACAACGGCTCGGGCGTGACGTCGATCGCTACGGCGATCTCCTCCGGCAGCGTCTCGGCGATCACGACGATCGACACCGCCATCTCGACCGTGTCGAGCCAGCGGGCCACGCTCGGTGCCTACCAGAACCGCTTCGAGCACACCATCGCCAACCTCTCGGTCGCCGTCGAGAACCTCTCGGCTTCGGAGTCCCGGATCCGGGACACCGACATGGCCCAGGAGATGGTCACCTTCACCAAGAGCCAGATCCTCACCCAGGCCGGCACCTCGATGCTGGCCCAGGCGAACTCGGCACCGCAGTCGGTGCTGTCGCTCCTGCGAGGCTGATCCGACCGTCCCGGCACCCGCCCGTGCCGCCGTCGCTTCGACCGCCGGCCCGCTGCGACTCCCACCCCGAACCGGGTGAGGGTCGGGCGGGTGACCCGGCCGGACGCGGCTCCCGGGCGACGAGGACGGCGGCGGCGCCGCGCAGGC
>JBIKWW010000109.1:0-9142 GCA_044356125.1 Acidimicrobiia bacterium | reverse complement strand
GCTGGTTCGGGCCGAGGACGTTGCCCATCTCGTCGCGGATCGTGATCTCGACCGTCGGCAGCGGCATGCCGACGGAACCGAGGCGGCCCCGGACGGCAGGGTCCTCCGAGGAGATCGCCTCGCGGTGGTCGTCGGGCCCGAGGATGGCGATCGACGACGACGTCTCGGTGAGCCCGTAGGCGTTGACGAACCCGACCTCGGGCAGCAGCCGCATCGTCTCCTCGATGACGGGGATGGGCATCCGGCCGCCGCCGTAGGAGAGGTGGCGCAGCGTGCCGAGGCCGGCACCGTCGGCCGACAGGACCGAGTTGATCCGGGCGAGCATGGTGGGAACCACCATGGCGTGGGTGATGCCTTCGCCCCGAGCCGTGGCCACCCAGTCGGCAGGATCGAAGTTGGCCAGCTGGACCAGACGTCGCCCGGAGAACGTGGCCGTGAGGATGGCCGCCATGCCGGCGATGTGGTACGGCGGTACGGTCACGAGCGTCGCCTCGTCCTCACCGGCACCGAGGAACTCGATGGAGCCGAGCACGTAGGAGCACAGGTGCTTCTGGCGCAGCACGGCAGCCTTCGGGTCGCCGCTGGTGCCCGAGGTGTACAGGAGCAGGGCGATGGCGTCCTCGTCCATGCCCCAGTCGGCCTCGGCGGGCTCGACGTCGTCGAGGCGGGCGGCGAGGCCGTCGGTGGTCAGGACCTCGGCCCCCGGGATGCCCAGGTAGCGGGCCTCGGTGCCGGCCCCGCAGATGACGAGGCAGGGCGCCTGCTTCTCGATGAGGTGGCGCAGGGGTTCGTCGGCCAGCCGGTAGTTGACGGGCACGAACGGCGTGCCCGCCCAGGACGAACCGTAGAGGGCCACCGGCAGCAGCGGCCCGGCGATGTCGGTCCAGACCACCCGCTCGGCCCCGCTGGTCCGGATGAGCGTGGCCAGCCGGGAGGCGCGGTCCATCAGCCGTCCGGCCGTCCAGCCGTCACTGCGCCGACCGAGCGCCAGGCGGTCCGGCTCGGTGGACGCCACCATCTCGAGGAGCATCATCAGGTTCATCGCCGGCGATTCTGTCCGCTGGAGGCGCCGTTCACGAAACGCGTCGCACCTGTCGATCCGCTGCGCCGATCCGCTGCGCCGATCCGCTTGCGCCGATCCGCCGGAGAACGGGACCGTTGCCGGCGTCAGCGCTCGATGGCGTCCACGAGGCCCCAGGCCAGTGCCAGCGGGGCGCCGATGACCGATCCCGAGAGGGCCATCCACGCCGTCCGGTGGCGACCGATGCGACGCGTGACGCTGACGGTGCCGCCGGCACCGGGAACGAGGCCGTAGCGGACCTCGGGGAGGGCGATGCGGCAGTCGGGGGCGGCGAGCACCCGGCCGGCGAAGGCCGGCACCTCGATGCCCGCTCCCATGCACGCCCCGTGGAGCCGGACATGCAGCCGGGAACCCAGGGCGGCCGCCATCCGGGCCGGGCTGCGGGCCAGGCGCGACAGGTGCGAGGTGGCGGGATCGGGGAACGAGCCGAACTCGTCGAGGTCCCCGCCGCTCGAGAACGAGGGACCTTCGCCCCTCAGCTCCACGGCAGTGATGCCGGGGTCGGCCAGCGCCAGGCCGAGGCCGTGGGCGAGGCCGTCGCGGGTGGCCTGGTCGACCGCGTTGTGACGGCCGGGACGGTTCAGCGTGAGGCGCAGCACGGCGCCCTCGCGATCGAGCCGGACCGGCTCCTGCGCCGGGGCGGCCGGGCGGGGCGGGTTCGCCGCCCGCCAGGCCCGGAACTCGGGGCCGGCCTGCAGCAGCGAGTAGGTCATCGACTCCGCCACGAGCCCGTCGGACACGTCGCGGCGGGCCTGACCGCGCAGCAGCAGCACCAGGGCGGCGGCTGCCAGGGGCGTGGCCTCGACGGCGGCGACGAGGGCGTCGAGCCCGGCGTCGTCGAGGATGACGCCCGTGCTCCCGGTGGCCTCCGGTCCCATCGCCGCCGGTCCGGTCACGACGACGACGTCGGCCGCCTCGGCCCCGGTCGCCCGACCGGGCGCCTCCACCACGGCGACCGTGGGAAGGGCGACCACGGCCAGCAGGTCCTGCGCCGCAGCGCTCAGCGGAGGGCCTCGACGCAGGTCGACCAGGAGGACCGGGGGGCCGCCGGCCAACGGGCAGAGGCCAGCGGCCGCGTCAGGGTCCCGGGCGAGGTCGTCGAGCTCGTCGGCGGTCGTCCACCGGGGCGCCATGACCCGACCGTAGGCGAAGGCGGACGATGGCACGGGTACGGTGGCGGAGCGTGACCGGCACCGGCCTGCCCGAGCGACTCCTGGGTGAGCTGGCTGCGCACTCGCCGTTGGCCGAACCTGCGGCCGACCGGGATCCGCAGGCCATGGCCCGACGCTGGGCCGCCTCCGGCGTGGCGGGTCTCTCGGGCTGGCCCGGACGGGCCCCGGCGGCGCCGCCGGAGGCGCTCGTCGAGGGCCTCGACGCGCTGGCCGCAGCGCTGTCGGCCGAGTCGGCAGCAGGATGGGCGGCAGGATCGGCAGCGGGTTGGGCTGGTCCCGTCCCGGCCGCGGGATTCCTGGCCGACCGGGCGGCCTGGACGGGCTGGCGACGGCGTGGCCGCAGCTCGGTCGGTGCGGCCACGAGGCTGCTGCGCAGCGCCGACGGCTGGGTGGCGCTGACGCTCGCCCGACCCGACGACGTCGCCGCCGTCCCGGCGCTGCTGGCGGGTTGCCCGCACGGTCCGGTGGACGACGAGCCCGCCGCGTGGGCTGCGGTCGAGCAGGCGCTGCCGGAGCGACCGGGGCGTCACTGGGTGGCGCAGGCGACGCTGCTCGGCGTGCCCTGCGCGGTCCTCGAGGAGGTGCAGCGGGAGGTGCAGCGGGAGGTGCAGCGGGAGGCGCAGCGGGACGTGCAGCGGGAGGTGCAGCGGGAGGCGCAGCGGGACGTGCAGCGGGAGGTGCAGCGGGAGGCGCAGCGGGACGTGCAGCGGGAGGCATCCGACCCCGGCCCGGCCGTGGTCGCCGTCCCCGGAGGACGGGCCCGGGCCCCGGGACGCCCTCCGCTGGTCGTCGATCTCTCGGCGATGTGGGCCGGGCCCCTGTGCGCCCACCTGCTCGGGCGGGCCGGGGCGACGGTCGTGAAGGTGGAGTCCCCGGGCCGTCCGGACGGGGCCCGGCGGGGCGACGACCGCTTCTACGACCTGCTCCACGCCGGGCACACGGCGGTGACGGCGGAGCTCGGCAGCCCCGAGCTGGCCCAGGCCCTGGATCAGGCCGACGTGGTCATCGAGGGGTCCCGTCCCCGAGCGCTGGCCCAGGCGGGGATCCGGGCGGGCGCCACCGGAGCTGCCGTGTGGGTGTCCATCACGGGCCACGGCCGCGACCGGCCCGATCGGGTCGGATTCGGGGACGACGCCGCCGTGGCCGGCGGGCTCGTGGCCGCCGACCACCGTGGCGAACCCGTCTTCTGCGCCGACGCCGTCGCCGACCCACTCACCGGCATGGTCGCCGCCCTGGCCGCATCGGCTGCCCTGCGGTCCGGGCAGCGCTGGCTGCTCGACGTCGCCCTGTCCCGGGTCGCCGCCGCCTTCGCCGGGCCTCCGCTGGCGGCGTGGGCGGCATTCGTCGAGGCCCAGGGGGAACCGGAGCCCCCGAGGCGGCGCTCCGCCCCGTCGCCGGCACCCGGGATCGGGGCACACGGACCCCTGGCAGGGTGGATGGAGGGTCGGCTGGCGGCCCGGCGATCGGGATCGGCCTGACGACGCCCCGGTGGCGCACTCGGCCCGCCGGTGCGCTCGGCCCGGCGGTGCGCTCGGCCCGGCGGTGCGCTCGGCCCGGCGGTGCGCTCGGCCCGGCGGTGCGCTCAGCCCCCGGCGGCCAGGGCCGTCACCGCCGCATCGAAGCAGGCCGCCGGAGCCCGGGTGATCCCGGCTCCGATCTGGCCCACGCCCGCCTCCCGATGGGCGATGCCGGTGTTGATGACGGGGAGGATCCCGGTGTCGGCCACCGCCCGGGCGTCGATGCCCACCGGCAGGGGGGCGAAGTCGAGCGCCGGGACGGTGAACCCGGGATCGGACCCCACGCAGATCTCCCCCATCCGGCCCGTGGTGGCCAGCGCCGAAGCGGCCGATCCGCCCACGAAGCCGACGATGGCCGGGGCGGCCGCCATGGCGAAGCCCCCCAGTCCGGCGGTCTCGCTGATGGCGCTGTCGCCGAGGTCCCGGGCTGCGTCGGCGGCACCGAACCCGGGGAAGAACAGCCCCTCGACCAGCGGGGCCGGGGCCGTGAACCACCGGTCGCCCGTCCCGCTGGTCCGGATGCCGAACTCCACCCCGTTGCGGGCCATGGCGGTGACCACCGTCGAGCGGGGGACGGATCCAACGGCGTCGAGGGCCAGCTTGCAGGCTCCCATGGACAGGTTCAGGAACGTATGGTCGTTGGCCGCCAGGAAGGCGAGGGCCTCCGGGGCCGCCGGATGGGCGGCCGCGGCGGTCGCCGGGGCCAGCCGCTTCAGCAGCTCACCGCTGGCCGCCGCGTTCCGGTTGTGCAGCTCGTCTCCCATGTGCAGGGCCCGTGCCATGAGGGGACGCAGCTCGACGCCGTCGAGGCGCACGAGCGCGGCGTCGATCGCCGGCCCGACGGAACCGGCCATGTGGCGGAGCCGGTCGAGCACCTCCGGCCCGTAGGCCCCGAAGCGCAGGACCCGCCCCAGGCCCTCGTTGAGCGTCACGTGGACCGTCCGGCCGGTGGCGGAATCCTCGACGCACCACACGGCCATCGACGGCGAGACCACCCCGGCCATGGGCCCGACCATGCCGTAGTGGTGACAGGGCGCGAGCTCGACCGAACCAGCTTCGAGGAGCCGGTCGGCGGCGGCGGGGTCGGCGGCCCAGCCTTCGAGCAGCACCGCTCCGATCAGGGCTCCGCGCATGGGTCCGCACATCCGGGCCCAGGGGATCGGTGGTCCGGCGTGGAGGAGCCGGCGCTCCCCCGGACCGAGCCCGGCGACCACCTCGACGGCCCGGCGGACGCGGGCCAGCACCGGACGCACGGCGAGGAGCCGGTCCAGCGCCACCGAGTTGGCCTCGTCCACCCGCGGGTCGGCGTCGAGCACGGCGACGGCGGCGGGCACGGCCGGATCCGACGGGGGTTGCCAGTCCACGACCGACACCGTCGCCCCCGCCAGGAGCGGACCGTCGGCGAAGAGGTCCGGGCCGATCACCAGGACGCCCGGGCGAACTGCCCGGCTCACGCCCCGCCCCCCGGGCCCCGACCCTCACGTTCCGGCGGTTCGGGCGACCCGCCGGCCAGGCCGACGGCTCGGGCGACGGCGGCGGCGTTGGAGTCCTCGACGATCAGCCCGGGCACGAGCCGGAGCCGGTCCACGACGTCACGGCGGCACTGCGGGTCGTCGTCGGTGCCGCAGACGTGGGCGACGACGGGGGCGCCCATCCCTGCGTCGGGCCGCGACAGCACCGCGACCAGGCCGGCGACCGGATCGGCCGCGGCACCGTGACCGAGCACGACATCGACGATCACGACGGCCGTGTCGGGGCGGACCCTGACCTCGGCCACGTGGCCGTCCCGCAGCCTGGGGTCGATCATCGGGTGGGGACGGCCCCGGGTGAAGCGGTCGTCGCCGAAGTCGACCAGCTCGGCCCGGTCCCCGAGCCCCGCCCGGTCGAGCAGGGCGGCGGCCTCGGCGGCGAACGTGCCCCCGCAGAAGGCACCGTGGATCCGTCCGGTCCGGGCACCACCTGGAACCGGGGCCGGGACATCGACGGCCGCCGGGCCGGTCGTGCCGCCATCCGGGCCCACGTCCGGGCCCTCGGCCAGGCCCACGTCCACGCCACCGTCCGCCGGGCCCCGGCGCGTCAGCGTGACGGCCAGGTCGGCCGCTGCGGCGAGCGTCGGGACCACGTGGACGCCCGTCCCGGCGAAGGCCTCCGACCCGGCTCCGACCACGGCCGCCACCACCGGGACACCACCGGCGATCACCTGGCGAGCGGCGGCGGCCACCCGGTCGAGCACGGCCGGCGAGGCCGGTTTGGACACCACGACGACGACCTCGGTCGCCGGGTCGGCGGCCACCAGGGCGATGCCCCGCACCATGGTCGAGCCCCCCACGACATCGGAGAGGTCCCGGCCGCCGCACCCGACCGCCTGGGAGATGCCCGATCCGAGGCGGTGCACCCGGGAGGTGACCTCCTGCATCCCCGTCCCCGAGGCCCCGACCACGCCGACCGGCCCGGGCCGCACGGCGTTGGCGAACCCGAGCGGCACGCCGTCGAGGATGGCCGTCCCGCAATCGGGGCCCATGGCCAGCACGCCGACGTTCCGGGCCAGGTCCTTCAGCCGGACCTCGGCCGCCACGTCGACGTTGTCGCTGAAGATGAGCGTGTGCATGCCGGCCCGCAGGGTCCGCGCCGCGACCGCTTCGGCGTGGACCCCGGGGACGGCAACCACCGCCAGCCCCGCCTGCCCGCCCCGCCGCAGGAACTGTCGGACGCTCGCGCAGCGCTCCGAGGGGCCGGAGCCGTCGCTGTCGGGCCCACCCCGACCCGGGTCGCCCGGGCGGGGTCCCGATGTCCGACGCGCCGGACGGTCCAGCGTGGCCACCACCAGGCCCAGCGCCGCCTCCATGGTGAGGGCATCGGTGGCTTCGACGGCGACGAGCAGGTCGGTGGCACCGGCCACGGGGACCTCGGAGGCGTCGAAGCCGGCCTCCACCAGTCGCTCCCTCCCGTCAGGGGTGCCCATGGCCGCTGCTGCCCGGAGCACGCCCGGCACGTCGAGGAGGGTGCCCCCGAGGGCGAGCAGGCTGATCGAGTCGACGTAGCGGCCGGGGTGGCGGATCACCGCCCGGACCGGGTCCGTCCCAGCCCCGCTCACGGGTTCGTCGGGCCGAGCGCATCGAGGGCTGCGGCGCTGTCGGAGACCCAGGCGAAGATCGCCCCCTGGGCCTCGAACATGGCGATGCCCACCCGCTGGAACTCGGGGAAGTACGAAGCGACGCAGTCCTCGAGCACGATGCAGGAGTAGCCCCGGTCATTGGCCTCGCGAACAGTCGTATGCACACATACTTCTGTCGTCACTCCGCACACGAGCAGGGTCTCGATGCCCCGCGACCTCAGGATGGCATCGAGGTCGGTGGCGTGGAAGGAGCCCTTGCCCGGCTTGTCGATCACGGGCTCACCGGGCTGAGGGGAGAGCTCGGCGACGATGTCGTGGCCGACCTCGCCGCGCACGAGCACCCGACCCATGGGCCCGTCGGTCCCGATGAACGTGGCGCCGTTGCGGGTGAGCTTGTTGGGCGGGCAGTCGGCCAGGTCGGGCCGGTGGCCCTCCCGCGTGTGGATCACGGTCAGCCCGGCCGAGCGGGCGGCCTCGAGGACCCGCCGGGTCGGTCCGATGGCGCTGCGCAGGAGTGACACGTCGTTGCCCAGCAACTCGCCGAACCCACCCGGCTCGAGGAAGTCGCGCTGCATGTCGATGACGACGAGCGCCGTCCGGGAGGGATCGAAGGTGGTGTCGGCCGGCCGGGCCCGGATGGTGGTGCTCATCGCCGCGATCCTGCCGCCGCCAGATAGGCCCGCCAACCCCCGTGGGCGGTGATGTCCTCGGCTCCGTCGAGCCCGCAGGGCTCGCAGATGAATCCCCGGTGGGACGACCCGTCCACCAGCTCGACGGTCCCGATCCCGAGCGGCGGCGGGATGGCAGCCACGAACGATGCGAAGTCAGCCGGGCTCAGGGCCCAGAGCTCCACGGCGACCGGAGCCCCGCCCGCAGCGACCCGTTCCAGGCCGGGCTTGGGCGGCACCGTTCCGGCGAGGGCGTGGAGCCGGTACGCCGGTGCGGTGTGGGTGGCGGCGACGAACCGGGCCCGGCGGTCCACGAGCTGGTGGTTGAGGGGCATGCCCCGCAGGTGGGCTCCGACCACCACGAGACCGACCTCGCCGGGGCGCAGAGCGGGCGGATCGTCGGGCTCGCCCGCCAGCATGGCGGCGGTGTCGGCCAGTGCGTCGTCGGACCACGCCGGGCCCACGAGCTGCACGCCGGCCGGGAGACCGTCGGGGCGGACCCCGAGCGGGAGGCAGACGGCCGCCAGGTCGAGGAGGTTCACGAAGGTCGTGAACGTGCCCAGACGGGCATTGGCCCCGGTCGGGTCGGCGGCGACCTGCTCGAGCGTGGCCACGCCCGGTGTGGTCGGCAGGAGCAGGGCGTCGATGCCCCCGGGGGCGAACATCCCGGCGGCCGATCGGGCTGCGGCCCGGCGGCGCTGCTCGGCCCGGAAGGCGTCCACCGCCCCGTGGCTGGTCCCGCCCCGGATGATGCGGGCCACCGTCGGATCGAGGTCGGGTGCGCCCTCGGGCCAGCGGGGCAGCACGTCGGCGCTGCGCTCGGCGACCAGCGCCGAGCCGTAGAGCAGGAGGCCCGCCTCGAGGAACGGGTCGATGTCGACGGTCACGATGGCGAGTCCGGCCTGCCGGGCAGCTTCGACGGCCTCGTCGTAGGCGATGAGGGCACCCGTCTCCAGAACGGGCTCGAGGGCCCGGCGCGAGGCGATCCCGACCCGGCGGACGGCGAGCGGGGCGGCGGCCGCCGAGGTCGGGACGGCCTCGTCCCGGACCAGCCGGGCCACGAGGGCGGCGTCGCCGACCGAGCGGGCGAAGAGCGAGACGCAGTCGAACCGGGCGATGGCCGCCACGACGCCGGCCGTCGGGATTCGGCCGATGGGCGGCTTCAGCCCGACGATCCCGCAGAGCGCCGCCGGGACCCGGCCCGAACCGGCCGTATCGGTGCCCAGGGAGAACGGGACCACCCCCCGGGCCACGGCGACGGCCGAACCGGAGCTCGATCCACCGGGGACGAGCCGGGCGTCGTGGGGGTTCCGGGGGGTGCCGAGGGGCGATCGGGTCCCGACGAGCCCGGTGGCGAACTGGTCCATGTTCGTCTTGCCCACCGGGATCGCGCCCAGCGCCCGGAGACGGGCCACGACCTCGGCGTCGGTTCCGGCGCGGTAGCCCGAGGACGGGCACGCGCTGGTCGTGATCTCGTTGAGGAGATCGATGTTGTCCTTCACCACGAACGGGACGCCGTGGAGGGGCAGACCGCCGGCCGGGAGCTCGCCGCCGGCCACGCGCGCGTCGAGCCGGGCCGCCGCCCACAG